>CAJUBQ010000082.1:3104-20683 GCA_910584595.1 uncultured Eubacterium sp. | reverse complement strand
AGGCGGCGAAGCCGCAGCGGCGCCTTTAGCTGCTGGCGTTAAGCCAGGGCGAACTGGGTGCCGCGTCCGTTCGGTACCATAGTGTAAATGCAGAATGCTTAGGGATTCTTACGTTCTGGAAACCGGAACAATGAGACAGGGCCGCTTCCCTCATTCAGCGTCCGGGAGGCCCAAAAGCAACACTTTGTCTAAACTGTTGCTTTGTTACTTGTCCACCTCCGAGAATAGTAACCGTTAAAAAAATATAAAAATTTCTATACATGTTCAAACTCTTGATATTATAATATAAGGATGTTATAATGGCTCTGTCTGGGAGATTTTTAGAAATATGCTACATTATACATACGCGTTGTAAGCGTCGGGGGAACTACCATGGATAACAAAGCGGGGAATATCCGTAAAGGCCGGATCCTGACAAAAAGAACAGGAATTTTCTTTTTTTTCATTTTTTTAACAGGAATCTTTTTTTTAACCCAAAAATTTGGAGCAGAATTACGTATCGTGCTTATAACTGCCATATTTTTCTGCGCAGCCATTATTTTTGCACTGTATCAAAGAGCGTTATATGCTGCAGAAAGAGTAAGGTGTAAGGAGCAGGAGGAGCGTATCCGGCAGATGGAAGACGCACTGGATTCGGCGGAGGCAGCAAACAAAGCAAAATCAATATTTTTATCGAATATGAGCCACGATATCCGTACGCCGATGAATGCGATTATCGGATTTGCTGCATTGTTAATGCGTGATGCGGAAAATCCGGTCAAAGTCAGAGAATATACGCGAAAAGTGACTGCATCCAGCCAGCATTTGCTGAGTCTTATCAATGACGTACTTGACATTAGCAAGATTGAAAGCGGCAAGATGACGCTGAATATTAGTGAATTTGAGCTGGCTGATATGGTAGCTGCCGTGGATACGGTTATCCGACCGCAGACAAATGCGAAAAAGCAGACGTTTGATGTACATGTAAGCGGTCTTTCGCATGAACAGCTGATCGGTGATGAGATGCGAATTAATCAAGTGCTGATAAACCTTTTGTCAAATGCGGTTAAATATACGCAAGAAGGCGGACATATTGAATTTCGCGTGGAAGGAACAGGACAGGCATTTGGGAATATACAGCATTTGACAATTACAGTCAAAGATAATGGATATGGAATGACCAAGGAATATTGTGAGAAGATCTTTGACGCATTCACGCGTGCAGATAATGATACAACACGTACGGTACAGGGTACCGGACTTGGGATGGCAATAACTAAAAATATTGTGGAAATGATGGAAGGGTCGATAGAAGTGGAGAGCGAGCCTGATAAAGGAAGCGTTTTTACAGTTCGGCTCGATTTGCGTATTCCGGATGATCACATGGATGCTAAATTTTGGAAACATTATGGCATATCACATATTTTGGTTGTAGATGATGAGTTGGAAGTTTGTGAAAACATTGTAAACCTGATGGCTGATACGGGTGTTCAGGTTGATTATACGCTGTATGGGAAGCAGGCAGTAGAGATGGCGCAAAAAGCGGCAAAGCAGCAGGAGGATTATCAGATCATTGTGATTGACTGGAAAATGCCGCAAATGGATGGGCTGGAAACGGCCGGAAAGATTCGTGAGATTGTGCCAAGAGAAGTGCCGATTCTCGTTTTGACAGCTTACGAATGGTCTGAGATTGAAACGCAGGCGGTAAACGCCGGTATCAATGGGTTTTTGCCGAAACCGTTTTTTGTTGCAAATTTCAGGGAACGGTTAAAACAGCTCTGGGAAAGTCAGGAAGACAAGCCAAAGGAACATTTGGAAAATACTTTGTCGGGCAGACATTTTCTGGTTGCTGAAGATGTTGAGTTAAATGCTGAAATACTAAGTGAAGTATTATCTATGCAGGATGTGTCCTGTAAAGTTGTGGAAAATGGGCAGCTGGCATTGGAAGAGTTTGCGCGTTCTAAGCCGGGGCAGTATGATGCAATATTAATGGATGTTCAAATGCCGGTTATGAACGGATACGACGCCACAAGAAAAATCCGCAGTTTAAACAGGCCGGATGCGGTCAGGATTCCAATTATTGCAATGACAGCAAATGCTTTTGCAGAAGATGTGAAAGAAGCGCTGGAAGCGGGAATGAATGCGCATGTGGCAAAGCCGATTGATCCGCAGCAGCTAAGCATGACTCTTTCAGATTTTTTGGGAAATATGGCATAGGCTCACACGGAAAGGAGCAGAGAATGATTCAGCACGGAGGAAATGGGTTTTTTCAAAATACCTGTATTGATTTTTCAGCGAATATAAATTTTCTTGGTATTCCGGATCTGGTTATGCAGGCAGCAAGAAGCGGCCTGATGGCCGCGGTGCAAAGTCCGCAGGAGTCAAGCGGCTCTTTAGAAGAACATATTGCACAGTGGGAGGGTGTGGAGCCTGCACATGTATTTTGCAGTAATGGTGCATCAGAGGTTGTTAAGGGACTGGTGCAGGTGCTGCAGCCAAAAAAAGCATTGCTTCCGGCACCGGGGTTTGAGGAGTATCTGCGTCCGCTTTCCATGGTTCAGTGCGGGATTACCTATTATTATACAAAGGAAGAGGATGACTTTTTGATTCCGTTGGATGATTTTCTTGCGCATATTACGCAGGACATCGATCTTGTATTTTGCTGCAATCCGAATAATCCTACAGCGACATTATACGATCAGGAGTTTTTGCAGCAGGTTTTAAAGCGTTGTGAGCAGACAAATACGATGTTGGCGCTGGATGAATGTTGTCTGGACTTTGTAGAAAATGCGCAGGCGCTTTCTATGCACGAAAAGAATGCAGACAAGAGGCTTTTTATTATTAAAGATTTTACGAAAATGTTTGCAATGCCGGGAATCCGGTTGGGGTATGGTTTGTGCACAGACCGGGCATTAATAGAAAAGCTGCGCGGTAATCTGCAGCCCTGGTGTGTATCTTCAGTGGCGAAAAAAGCCGGGATCGCATGTACAAAAGAGCAGGAGTTTGTACAAAAGACGGTGCAGGAGACGGCAAAAGAGCGTGTATGGCTGTTAGAACAGCTGAACCAGATTGGAATCGGGAAAGTCAAAGGAGAGGCAAATATGATCTTTTTTAAGAGCCGTCCGGGTTTACACGCGTTTGGGATGATGCATGGCATTATATTGCGTGACTGCAGTAACCTGGAGGGAATGCCGCAAGGATATTATCGAATTGCTGTCCGCAGTCGGGAAGAAAATGAAAAATTAATTGAGGTGTTAAAGCAATGGCAAAGCCAATCATGATTCAAGGAACGATGTCGGGTGTTGGGAAAAGCCTGATTGCAGCCGGTTTATGCCGGATTTTTAAGCAAGACGGCTATCTGTCGGCACCGTTCCAGTCACAGAATATGGCAGCGCATTCTTATATCACATCTGAAGGGCTTGAGATGGGGAGAAATCAGGCAATGCAGGCATATGCAGCAGGTGTGGAGCCTGTGGCCGCTATGAATCCGGTATTATTAAAGCCGACAAGCGAAACAGGCGCACAGGTAATTGTCAATGGGCTTACCTACGGCAATATGCCGGCAAAGCAATACTTTTCTTACAAAGAAAATCTCGTCCCCGAAATCCAAAAAGCATATCAAAAGCTGGACGCAGCCTATGACATTTTGGTCATTGAGGGTGCCGGTTCTCCGGCTGAAATCAATCTGAAACAAAAAGATATCGTAAATATGGGTCTGGCAGAAATGGTAAATGCTCCGGTGTTATTAGTCGCAGATGTAGACAGAGGCGGAGTTTTTGCACAGCTGTTAGGCACATTAATGCTGTTAGAGCAGCCGGAACGGGCGAGAGTGAAAGGGATGATTATCAATCGGTTTCGCGGAGATAAAAGTATTTTAGAGCCCGGGATAGAAATATTACAGCAGCGCAGCGGCAGGCAGGTAGTAGGCATAACGCCTTATTTGCAATTTGATATGGAAGAGAAAGACAGTGTAGAGGAATGTTCTGTTTTCCGGCAGTATCAAAACAGGCAGACAGCCGTAACAATTGCGGTGATTCGTCTGCCTAAAATTTCTAACATTGCGGATTTTCGCATTTTGGAAAAACAGCATACGATTCATTTGAAATATGTATCGTGTGCCGAAGATCTTGGTATGCCGGATATGGTAGTGCTTCCGGGAAGTAAAAATACGATGGGTGATTTAAAGTGGCTGCGGGAATCAGGCTTAGAGGCAGCAGTCTTAAAATGCCATGCACATGGGGTTGTAATTATGGGGATTTGCGGCGGCTATCAAATGCTCGGACAGTCATTGTCAGATCCGATGTTTACGGAAGAAGGCGGAAAAGCGAGAGGAATCGGCCTTCTTCCGGTAGAGACGGTTTTTGATAACACAAAGACACGTACAAGGGTACGCGGGACATTTGCAAAACTGCATGGACCTCTGACTCCGTTGTCCGGGATGATATTGGAAGGGTATGAGACACATATGGGTCATACAACGCCGATTTCCGGGCTGACATGGCTCAGACACGATTTAGTGGCTGAGAACCGTTTTGCACAAATCAATTTAGAGCAGACATTTCGGCAGAAAATGGATGGATGGCAGATGGAACAGGTCTATGGTACCTATGTGCATGGAATTTTTGACGGGCCAGGCATCGCAGAGACGCTGGCCTGTGCTTTGGCTGCAAAGAAAGGAATACAGATAGAACCTGCCTCGGTAAAAAAACGAAGAGAATATCGGCAGAAGCAGTTCGACAGGCTGGCGGATACTTTGCGCGAACATCTGAATATGCGGGCCATTTATCAGATGCTCGAACTGAAGTAGTCAAAGACCAGTGTCCATGAGAAGAAATGCATGAGAAGATATCATGAGAAGAAATGCATGAGAAGATATTTATGAGAAGAAATGCATGAGAAGAAATGCATGAGAAGATATCATGAGAAGAAATGCATGAGAAGATATTTATGAGAAGAAATGCATGAGAAAATATCATGAGAAGAGAGATATGCAACAGAAATGTCTGATAAGGGTGAAAAAAGATGAATATTCAGATGATAGGTATAGATCATAGTACGGCGGAGCTGAAAATACGAGAGCAATTTTCTTTTACAACATTGCAGGCGGAACGTGCGATGCAAAAAATTGCCATGCAGCCCGGTATAAGGGGGTGTGTGCTGGTGTCAACGTGCAACCGAATGGAACTGTATGTCAGTACGGAAGCATGTGAGATTAAAATGCCTGCGCTGTTAGAGAAAATCAGGCCATTTCCCGGCCCTGCGGAAGTATTTGAACCTTATTTTTCGATTCGCAGATCACAAGAAGCTGTCCGCCATTTATTTTATCTGACTGCCGGATTAAAGTCCAGAATTGTTGGGGAAGATCAGATTTTGACACAAGTCAAAGAGGCTGTCAGAAAAGCGAGGGAACTAAATTGTACCGATACATTGCTGGAAGTATTGTTTCGACATGCGGTGACCGCCGGGAAGGAAGTAAAGACGAAGGCAATGTCAGCGCATGGAAATATATCAGCGGTACATAGCGCTCTTGCGGCTGTGAAACAACTTGGGTTTCGGTTTGAAGGAAAAAAATGTCTGGTAATCGGAAATGGGCAAATGGGGAAGCTGGCTGCAGAGACCATGCGGGCTGAAGGCGCATACGTAACGGTTACTGTGCGTCAATATCGAAGCGGAATGGTGGAGATTCCGAAAGGATGCAGCAGGATAAATTACGGAGAGCGATATGAAAAAATCCCGTCTTGTGATTTGATACTTTCAGCGACGGTCAGCCCAAATCTTACGATTCGAAAAGAACAGCTGATGCAGGCCAGAGGCGAACAGTGCAGAGAACAAATATTTATTGACCTGGCAGTTCCGCGGGATATGGAAGAGGAAATCGCACAATTAAAAGGGGTTACATTATATGACATAGACTCTTTTGAAAATGAAACGATGACAGAAGAATTTTTCATACAAAAAGAAACTGCGGAAAAAATATTAGAACGAAAACTGGAGGAATTTAAAGGCTGGTATGAGTGCAGGGATTTGATTCCAAGAATGCAGCAGGTTGGCAGGCAGGCTGCAGAGGAAATTTGTTGGCGCATGGGACGTGGGTTAGGATGTCTCCGAAAAGAGGAGCAGGAGATCGTAACAGATATGTTAAAAGAAAGTGCACACAAAGTTGTGGATAAAATGTTATTTGCGCTGCGGGATGAATTAAAAGGAGAAGAGTTATTGAAATGTCTGGAGATTTTGGAAAATATCAGATATTAGACGGACGGTTTTTTGGAGGTGACGCAGGATGCAGTCATATTTTCCATTTTTTGTAAATATAGATCAAAAAAAGATTCTTGTATATGGAGCAGGAAAGATAGCAGGACGTCGTATTGCGGGGGTATTGCGCTTTGGAGCATCTGTTGTTGTCAAAGCGCCGCAGATTCAAAAAGGAATATGGGAATTGCAAAAAAACTATGCTCATCGGCTTTTTATCGAACAGCGCCCGTATCAGTATGACGAGATACAAAAGAAAGATGCAGATTTGGTGCTTGCGGCGACAGATGATAAGCAAATCAATGAGAGGATCAGCATAGAATGCCGCCGGAAAGGAATTCCTGTCAATAATGCATCAGACAGCAGTCAGTGTGATTTTTATTTCCCGGCATTCGTGGAACGGGATGGACTGTTGATCGCAGTGATAAGCACAGATGGAAATCATAAGAAAGTGGCAAAGTTTAGTGCAAAATTGCGTATGGAAGATGATATGGGGAAATGAGTGGAGAAATGAAAAAAACGATTCGTATTGGTACAAGAGAGAGTTTACTGGCGGTTGCACAGGCAGAGCTGTTAAAACAATATATACAGATTAACCATCCGGAATACGACGTCATACTTGTGAAAATGAAAACTACCGGAGATAAGATTTTAGACAGAAATTTGGATGAAATCGGAGGAAAAGGACTTTTTGTAAAAGAGCTGGATATCGCACTGTATGAAGGGCGTACAGATTTGTCTGTACATTCTTTAAAAGATTTGCCTGTGGAAATTTCTGAGGATTTTCCGATTCTAGGGTATTCACGCAGAGAGGAGCCGAGGGATGTGCTCGTATTGCCGCAAGGATGCGGGCAGCTGGATGTAAAGAAACCAATCGGAACGTCCAGTCCGAGACGCCGGGTGCAGCTTATGCAAATCTATGCAGGATGTCAGATTCGATCTGTTCGTGGAAACATCCTGACTCGCCTTCATAAGCTGGATAGCGGTGCATATGGTGCACTTGTGCTTGCAGCAGCCGGTTTGCGCAGGATTGGTCTGAATGATCGGATTAGCGAGTGGTTTACGATCGATGAGATGGTCCCTGCTGCGGGACAGGGAATATTAGCTGTGCAGGGCAGAAAAGACTTTGAACGTAGTATTTTGGAAGGTTTTTTTGATGAAGACGCCAGGTGGCAGGCGTTGGCAGAGCGCAGCTTTGTAAGCGCGTTTGGCGGCGGGTGTTCTTCGCCGATAGCAGCACATGCTTCCATCAAAGGAAATGAGATGATACTTACAGGTATGACTGCGGGTTTAGATCATACGGTACATAAAGATAAAATAGTAGCGCCAAAACAGTATGCGCAGCAGGCGGGAATACAGCTGGCACATAAATTGGCAGGTTTACCGCAATGAAAGAGCAAGAAACATTTAAATGTACAGGAATTATTAAAAAATGGATAGTACGGGCTATATCCGGGCATCATACCATTGTGGTTGTTAGTCTTTTTAGAAAAGATGTAAATAAAATCTTTCTATTTCCTGACTTCACAAAAAATTCACACATTTTATTAGCACTCACTCTTGACGAGTGCTAATAAACGTGATATAACATTATTGTAAACAAAACAAAGCACGAACCGGTAACAATAAATATACCGGCTAAAATAAGAAATGGAGGAATGACCTATGTTAATGCCTAGTATTTTTGGAGAAAATTTATTTGATGAATTTTTTAATGATTTTACCCGTCCGTCAAAATCACTGATGCGGTACAATACGCCAACAAGCAATGTGATGCGTACCGATATCAAAGAGACAGCAAATGGCTTTGAATTAGATATTGATCTGCCGGGATTTAAAAAATCAGATGTTCAGGCAGAATTAAAAGAAGGCTATCTGACAATCAGCGCATCTTCCAGCAAAGACGACGGCGAAAAGGATAAAGATGGAAAATATATCCGCCGCGAAAGATATTATGGTTCCTGCAGCAGAAGCTTTTATGTAGGAGATGCGGTAACACAGGAAGATATTAAAGCCAGATTTGAAGATGGAATTTTAAAAGTGTCTGTGCCGAAGAAAGAAGTGAAACCGGAAGTAGAAGAGAGTAAATATATTGCGATTGAAGGATAATTCAGGCGCTGGAAATCAGCTTGTACACAATCGATTTCATGGATATGAAAAGTCCCACAAACAACAGGACAAACAAAATTACTGTTGTTTGTGGGACATCTGACGTTATTAGCCATTGCTTTTTGCTATTATCTGATTTATACTAAAAAGGAATTTAAATGAAACAGTATGTCAGAAATAGAAGATCGGATTACAGAAAATCAGATCACAGAGAATCGGAACACAGGAAATCGGAACACCGAAAATCGGAACATAAAAAATCGGAACACCCAAAATCGAAATATAGAAAATCGGAACACAGGAAATCAGAACACCGAAAATCGGAACATAGAAAATCGGAACATAGAAAATCGGAACATAAAAAATCGGAACACCGAAAATCAGATCACAGGAAATCAGATAAAGATGCAGAAAATAGAAATGACAGAAAATGCAGCAGTAGTTAGTGATAAGCAAATGTCTTTGGTTAATATGAAACAAGTGGTTGGGGCGATGGATATTTTATTTATTTGTCTGGATGCGCTGCGTTATGATATCGCAGTGCAAGAAGAAGCTGCCGGAAGAATCCCTGTGCTGAATCGCTATGGCAGCTGGGTGAAATGCCAGGCTCCGGGAAATTTTACATATCCTTCGCATCATGCCATGTTTGCCGGATTTTTGCCATGCGCATATCATACCAAAAAGCAGGCTGACCGAGATTTGCTGTTTTATCCGACGGCGATTGGATTGCGCAGAAAAGCGCCTGAGAATGCTTATGCCTTTTCGGGCAGTACGATGATGGAAGGGCTTGCGAAGGACGGGTATTATACCTGGTGTGTAGGAGGAGTATCTTTTTTTGATAAGCGTTCGGATATCGGAAAAGTTTTTCCGGGGTATTTTCAAAAAAGCTGGTGGAATCCTTCTTTTGGATGTATGGTAAAAGAAAGTACACAAAATCAGGTGGATTTCATTTTAAAAAAGCTGGAAGATGTTTCAAAAGAACAAAAAATCTTTTTATACGTAAATGTGGCTGCGATCCATTATCCGAATTATTTTTATTTGGACAAAGAGACACATGATAGTCAGAAAAGTCATGCAGCAGCTCTTCGGTATGCAGATGGCCAGTTAGGGCGACTGTTTGACGGATGGAAAGCAAAAAGAGGCAATGCATTTGTCATTTGCTGTTCCGATCATGGGACCTGCTATGGAGAAGATGGCTGCCAGTTTCATGGAATCAATCATCCGATGGTAGATACGGTGCCTTATAAACATTTTTTTATTGATTAACAGCATCTAAATAAATTGAAAACAGGATAAGAATAAACGGTCTGAAATGTTTGGGTTTCAGACCGTTTACATTATTTACTTGAATTTACCAAAGATTGATACATCATTCCCCAATCAAATAAAGAGGATATGATTGGGCGCATAGTATTGCCTAATTCACTTAAAGTATACTCTACCCGGACAGGAACTTCCGGATAAACAGTACGGGTAATGATACCGTCATTTTCCATAGAACGAAGATTATCTGTTAAAACCCGTTGGCTGATGCCGGGAATATCTTTTTGCAGTTCATTAAATCTCCAGGGACGGTCTAATAGTCTTTGTACAATAAATATCTTCCACTTATTTCCAATCAGCATAAGTGTTGTGGCGACAGGGCAGGCTGGCAGTTCGTCTTTGGTCAACATAAAGGACACCTCCTATGGCATGTAACATTCATTTTTGCACTAACTAAGGAAAAGCTCACTACATAATAAAATAGTGCGTACTTTTATTTTTGTCTGTTGCAACTTATACTAAGTATAGACCAAAGAGGTCAGAAAATCAAGCAAACAAATGAAGGAGGTAACTATTATGAGTAATCTTGAAAATGTCGCAGCATTTGCAGGCACGAGCGTTGGATCAGCATGTGGATCAGCATGTGGCGCAGCAGATCCAAAACCGGAGAAAACACCTGGATCAGCATGCGGAGCAGGCGATCCGAAACCGGAGGAAACGCCTGGATCAGCATGTGGATCAGCATGTGGCGCGGCAGATCCGAAACCGGAGAAAACGCCTGGATCAGCTTGCGGAGCAGGTGATCCGAAAACGAAATAAACTTTGATTCGTAAGATACATAATGTATCGATGTGGTTATGGGCACGCGGTTTTTTCTGCGGCTGTGTGTCCATAATGGCCCAAAAGAAAAACTTTAGGAGGAATATTCAAAATGAAACCATACTTTGCGTTCCAATGGCATATTACAGATGAATGTGACCAAAGATGCAGACATTGTTATATTTTTTCTGAGAATAACCATATTTGCTTACAACAGATGACATTTAAAGAAATGGATACCGTAGTCTTAAGTTGTATGGATATGTGCGAAAGATTACAACGCACACCATATTTTTATATTACAGGCGGAGATCCGATTTTACACAAAGATTTTTGGAAACTATGTGAATTGCTGAAAAAACATCATATTACTTTTGGAATATTGGGCAATCCGTTCCATTTGACGGATGAAGTATGTAAAAGACTTTATGAGTATGGCTGCAGAAAGTATCAGCTTTCACTGGACGGAATGAGAGAGACACATGACAAATTTAGAAAGCCCGGCTCATTTGATGTTACAATAGATAAAATAGAATGTATCAGGAAAGCAGGAATGTATTGCGCAATAATGTCTACGGTATCCTGTGTGAATAAAGATGAGTTCCCTGATATGATTGATCTGGCAGTGGATAGAAATGTGGATGTATTTGCATTCGGAAGATATTGCCCTACCAGTGGGCAGAAAGCAGAAGAATACCATATTCCTCCTCTTGAATACAAAGCGTTTTTGGAAAAATGTTGGGCAAAGTATGAACAATATAAAGACAGTCACACTACGTTTCAGTTAAAAGATCATTTATGGACGTTGCTTTTGTATGAAAAAGGGATATTTAAAATACCAAAAGATGCGGATCAGAAAATGATATATGACGGCTGTCACTGTGCGATCAGCCATATGACAATTCTTCCAACGGGTGATGTATATGCCTGTCGGCGAATGGAAAGTAAAATAGGAAATGTATTCGAAAGTTCCATGTATGACCTGTTTATGGGGGCAAATATGGAACGGTATCGGGATTTTGATAAATTTGAAAAATGCAGCAGATGTGAACTTCGTGGATTTTGCAGGGGATGTCCGGCTGTGACCTATGGCTATACAGGGAATATGTATGCGCCTGATCCGCAATGCTGGAAAGTCATTGAAAATGATTGGGAGGGTTGATATGGATATTTTAGAGTTAATGAAAACACGCAGATCTATCCGTAAATATCAGGATAAGCAGATTGAAAGAGGAGATTTGGAAAAAATCATTGAGGCAGGACTATATGCGCCAAATGCCGGAGGCGGGCAGAGGGCAAGGATTGTTGCCGTTCATAACAAAGAATTAACTGAGATAATCGGCAGACTTAACCTTACACGCTTTGACCGCAGCCGACTTGCGGGAGGTCATGTTTCATATGAACAGCCCAGTAACATTGATGATCCGACAATAAAAAACGGATTTTATGGAGCGCCTGCGGTATGTGTTGTTTTTGGCCCAAAAAATTTTTTATACAGTGTTCCGGATGCGTTCTGCTGTGCTGAAAATATGGCGCTTGAGGCTGCAAATTTGGGGATTGCATCATGTATCATAGCAAGAGGAGAAGAAACTTTTGATAATGCAGCTGGCAGAGAGTTATTGAAAGAGTGGGGCATTCCCGATACAGATATAGCCCGCTGCTTTGTGATATTAGGATACTGTGCTGGGAAGTATCCACAAAAGAAACCAAGAAAAGAAAACCGTTTTTTGATCCTAGTATAACCCAATTTAAATAAGCACACGTTTGGCTGGCCTAAATTCCCGAGAGTGCATGACAAAAATCCTCAATGTACGCCCGGTACACCTCCGGTTTTTGCCATGTACTCTCGAAAATTTATTCTCAGCCAAACGTATACTTATTTAAATTAGGTTATACTAGATGAAAACCGGAGGTGTTAGTTATGGATGCACAAACCTGTTTAAATAAGCTGGAATATGTTGGAGTGTTAAATTTTGCGACTGTAGATAAATACGGAAAACCGCAGATAAGAAATATCAGCGCCATTCATTATGAACAGCAATCCATGTATTTTTTTACGGCAAGGGGCAAAGCCTTTTGTGAAGAATTACTGTCAGATGGAAATGTTCAGATATTAGGGTATACAAAATATAAAGAGATGATAAGGCTTTCTGCAAAGGCTGAAAAAGTATCTGAACATGAGCAAAGAAAATGGATTGACATTATCTTTGAAGAACAGCCTTATTTATCGAATGTTTATCCGGGCAGCACAAGGGAAATCGGCATTGTTTTTTGTATCCGAAATGCAGAAATTGAATATTTTAATCTCGGTGTAAGTCCGATTTTTCGTGAAAAATATGTGATAGGAAATGCTGGCATAACCAAAAAGGGATATGAAATCTCAAAGAATTGTATCGGCTGCGGCAAATGTATGAAAAATTGTCCGCAGAGATGTATCGTGCCTGGCAAGCCATATGAAATCCTGCAGGAACATTGTCTGCATTGTGGAAACTGTTATGAAAAATGCCCTGTGGGAGCAGTTAAAAGGCGGGGAGTGCAAAATGGAACAGAATGAAAGAAGAAAATATCTCATATCAGGGCTGTTAAACGAACAGCAGCAATATCAGTCAATGAAAATACCAAAAAACATACAGGAACAGAAATTGCTGCTGCGTGCATTGTTTAATGTGCGTATGCCAGGGAAGATTTCTGCTGAATTTCTGAAAATACAGGATGATTATCTGAGGGAAGAAGTATCTGAAAAAGGGATTGTAAATCTTTCAGATTTACAGCCGATACAAAACGGCATTTATCTTTGGCAGGGGGATATTACAAGGCTTAGGACGGACGCAATCGTGAATGCAGCGAATCGTGGAATGACAGGGTGTTACCAGCCTAATCATACCTGTATAGATAATTGTATTCATACGTTTGCAGGAATCCAGATGCGGATGGAATGTGCGCAGATTATGGAAAAGCAAGGTTTTGCCGAGCCTGTCGGACAGGCAAAAATAACATCAGGTTACAACTTGCCATGTAAATATGTGCTTCATACAGTCGGACCAATGCTAAACCGAACATCCTTCGGTTGGGAAAAGCTTACTTCTGAACATTGCAGACAGCTTGCGTCCTGCTATCAGTCCTGTATGGAGCTGGCAGAGCAAAATGACTGCAGCAGCATCGCATTTTGCTGTATTTCAACAGGGGTATTTCATTTTCCAAACGAAAGGGCAGCCGAGATTGCAGTGAGGACTGTGAAAAAGTACAGAGAAAAAACGGGAAGCAAGATGGAGGTGGTATTTAATGTCTTTCAGGATGATGACTATGAAATCTACAAAAACCTGCTCAGAGAAAATTAAACAGTTAAGAGAAAAAATAGAAGATACAGATGCAGTCGTTATTGGTGCAGGAGCAGGTCTTTCCACTTCTGCCGGATTTACTTACAACGGAGATCGGTTTCATAAGTATTTTGGCGACTTTATTGAAAAATACCATTTCCAAAACATGTATGAAGGCGGTTTTTATCCTTTTGACAGTCTGGAAGAATATTGGGCATATTGGAGCAGGTATATTTACATTAACCGCTATATGGATGCGCCAAAACCTGTTTATGACAATCTTTTTGAGCTTGTAAAGGATAAAGATTATTTTGTGCTGACAACAAATGTAGACCATTGTTTCCAAAAAGCCGGATTTGCAAAAGAACGATTATTTTATACGCAGGGAGATTATGGTCTTTTTCAATGTCAGACACCATGCAAACCTTTGACATATGAGAATGAGGATCAGGTTAAACGTATGGTAGAAGAACAAAAGGATATGCGTATTCCAACAGAACTGATACCGAAATGTCCGGTTTGTGGGAAACCAATGACGATGAACTTGCGGGCAGATGATACTTTTGTGCAGGATGAGGGCTGGAATCTTCATGCCGGTTATTATGATAAGTTTCTGGAAGAACATCTCCATACGAATAAAAAAAGCAAAATTTTGTTTTTAGAATTAGGTGTTGGATACAACACACCGGGGATTATCAAGTATCCCTTCTGGCGGATGACGGCGGAGAATCCGAAGGCGGTGTATGCCTGTGTGAATCATGGGGAGTCGGCTTGTCCGAAAGAGATTGCGAGGCAGTCCATTTGTATTGACAGCGATATTGAAGAGGTATTGCTGCAGCTCATCGATAAGAGAAGCAGCAGTTTTGAAAAAAGAATAAATGCGATAGACGCATAAGAAGACACTTGAGAGTTTATGCTACAGAAAAAGATTAAAAAATACGATGGAAGCAACTGAATATTTATGATAAAATAAATGATACCTTATTTTATCATAAGTGGAGGTTGAATTATGAAATATTTAAAGCGTGAATTAGAGCGTAAATTTTTACACATGATATGTCATTCGGTCTGAATTTTATGATACATGATGTGGATTTTGTTGTAAGGCTTATGGGAGAGCCAGATAACGTATCAGCCGATGGAATCGATGTTCGTGAGGGCCAGTCACTTGTTACCGCACGTTTCGATTATAAGGATGCAGCCGCATTTATCAGGGGAGCATCTGCAATGCCTGGAAAATATCCGTTTTCGGTTGGATATGAGGCTGTTTTCGAAGGCGCTGCAGTCCGCTATTATGAAGCCGGGTATGATGGTCAGATAAATACAAAGCTGGAAGTATTTTGTAATGAAAATAAAAAAGAAATCCCTTTGCCGCAGGCAAATTGTTATGCGCAGGTAATGAATCATGTGCTGGAATGCTTAATGACAAAGGAATACTCTTGTCTGGATATCAAAGAAGCCATTCGATCGTTGAAAGTGTTGCTGTGGATGAATGAAAAATTAAAATAGCATAGGTGGATTAATATCAATTAGAAGCTCATAATTTTACAGGTGTTTATCACACCTCACAGGGTTTTAATAAAATCCTCCAAAAGCCTTGAAAACAAAGGATTTATCGCAATCAGTACACCTTATTTCTTTATATGGTTTCACACAATGTTACCCTTGTTCTGCACAATCATAAGGGCAAAATCAAGGGCAGAAAAATCTCATAACAAGATATAACAGAGTGTGGCAATCGGGAAACCATATACACACAGCCTGCTGATACATTGCTTGCAGATACCCCGCAGAAACCAAACTATACAGAATAGGAGTTTTTGCATATGAAATCATTATTTGAGGAATTATACACGAATCTTCTTACATGCGGCAAGCTGAATACTTACCTTGCCGACATTGATAAGCAGGCGCAGGAATGCTTTGAAAGGCTCATTGAGGAGATAAAACAGACACAAGACATAACGGAACAGCTAAAGGCAGAAAACGCCTTAAAATGGACAGGAAAAATGAATAATGTAAGGGCGTGTGCGATGGAAATTGTAGAGCGGGAAATTATTTACACATAAGCAACGAGAAACGGCAGGGTGCAAACCTTGTCGTTTTTACGTGGATATAAATTTTTATAGGCTTGCTTTAGTTCGCTTAACCGACTATAATAAAGAATACTTTTAGTTGATTTTGGGAGGTATCTTATGTTCGATTACATGACAGTACAGGAAACCGCAAAATTATGGGGGATATCCGAACGGCAAGTCCAGAAATTATGCAAGGCAAACCGTATTGAGGGCGTTATCCACCTAACCCGTGTATGGCTTATCCCACGGGACACAGAAAAACCAGCGGATATGCGTCGGAAAAATTACAAGGAGATGGAAAAATGATAGAAATCTATTATATTGAAGATGATGAAAATATTGCAACGGCTGTAAAAGAATATCTGAGCCAAAAAGGATATACCGTTTCTATATTTGGAACATTGGAAAGCGGAAAGAAGGCATTGGAACACCATATTCCAAGCATTACACTGATTGACTGGAATATGCCAGACGGCGAGGGAAACAGCTTTTGCAGATGGATACGCTCAAGATGGAAAGAACTGCCAGTCATTTTTCTGACTGTCCGAGATGATGCTTGTGATATTATTTCTGGTTTTGAATATGGGGCAGATGATTATGTGACAAAACCTTTTGAATTAGAAGTTCTGTATTCCCGCATCCATGCATTGCTGCGCAGGGCAGGAAATGTGCAGAGCCAGTATCTTTCCTGCGGTTCTATTTCGATTGACAAAAACAAAACGGCAGTATTTTGTGGCGAAGAAGAAATTACTGTCAGCCAGGCAGAATACCAGCTTTTGCAGATTTTAATGGAAAATAAGGGGAAAACCGTCACAAGAGAACGGCTGCTGACTCAAATCTGGGACAATAACGGGAATTATGTCAATGATAATACGTTGACCGTGACAATCAAACGGCTTAGAGAAAAACTCCATCATCCGTCCTGTTTAAAAACAATACGAAGCTTTGGCTACCGTATGGAGGATGTGATATGAGCAAAAAATCGAATATAAAAATAACGGTTCTGTTTGTGTTGTCAGTCAGTCTTATTGTAGCGGCGATAACTACATGCTTTCTTGCTATTTACTACCGTCATGTGTGTTTTCATATATTGGGAGGATTTTGTGAAAGCATGATTGAAAAAAATCCAGATTCCAGACAGACTGTTTTGGAATTATTGAAAACACATGACTTCCATATGACAGGTGAAAATATACTATCAAATAAATTTGATAGTCATGTATTATCAAACTTTGGCTATTATCCATCGAATTTAGGGATTACGGACACCACAGCCCTTTGGATTGCCCTTTTCGGTTTTTTGGCAGGCAGCACATTGTTCCTTTTCTCTTTCTGGTATTGGCATAGGAAATCGGATGCCCGCATCCAGGCATTGACGGAGTATTTAGAAAAAATAAATACAGGCGTTCAAGGATTGGTTCTTGAATCTTCGGATGATGAATTTTCAAAACTGCAAGATGAAATATATAAAACAGTAACGGAACTTTACCAAACAAGGGAAGAAGCCATAACAGCACGAAACAATTTTGCAGAAAATCTTTCTAATATTGCCCATCAGCTTAAAACACCGATTACGTCTATTTCCTTAACTGTCCAGATGGCGAAAGAACATTTGGGCGATATTCGTACCGCAGAAACGCCACAAGGGCATGCCACAGGGGCATACCTCTATGCCATAGAACAGGCAAATAGAGGAAATTCCTCTATGACGTGTAAAATGCACGCCAATATCAAGGATATAGGGCGGCAGATAAACAGGCTCATG
>CAJUBQ010000082.1:0-3004 GCA_910584595.1 uncultured Eubacterium sp. | reverse complement strand
AGGAACACGCCAGTAATAAGGAAATAACAAACAGGAGGATTTGACAACATGGAAATACTAAAATGTAATGGTATCGAAAAAGTATTTGGGAAAGGCGGTAATCAAGTTACTGCTTTAAATGGAATCAGCCTGTCTATTGAAAAAGGCGAATTTGTCGCAATTATTGGAGCGTCTGGCTCTGGAAAATCAACGCTCCTGCATATTTTGGGCAGCGTGGACAAGCCGACAAAAGGGACTGTAACAATTGACGGCGTTGACCTTGGCGGACTAAATGCTACGGATGCCGCAATTTTCAGAAGAAGAAAGGTTGGATTGGTTTACCAGTTTTACAATCTGATTCCCACTCTTACAGCAGAAAAAAATATCCTTATGCCTATGCTGCTTGACAAAAGAAAACCGGATTTGGATTACTTTAAAATGATTGTAAAGACATTGGGGATAGAGGACAAACTGGAAAGCCTGCCAAACCAGCTATCTGGAGGACAGCAGCAGCGGGTCGCAATCGCAAGGTCTTTGATTTACCGCCCTGCCATTCTTTTTGCTGATGAACCGACGGGAAACCTTGACCAAAAAAATTCAAAGGAAATTATAGACCTCTTAAAGCTGTCTAACCGAAATTTAAAACAGACAATACTTCTTATTACCCATGATGAAAAAATTGCATTGGAAGCTGACCGAATTATAACCATTGAAGACGGACAAATTGTCAGTGACCAGAAGCGGAGGTGAGCGGCATGTGGAAGGACTACTCCAAAAGCTATATTAAAAATAACCATGCAACCAGCATTTCAATTATGGCGGCTGCTTTTGTTGCTGCCATGTTTTTGTCGCTGTTATGCAGCATAGCTTACAATTTTTGGGCGTATGATGTGGAACAAACCATACTGGAGGAGGGCGGCTGGCAGGGACGCATTGTTTGTGAAGCATTAAGTTCTGATGATTTATCTATGGTATGTCAATTTGCGAATGTAGAAAAAGCAGTCATCAACAAGGAATTATCCCAAAAAGAAAAAATAGTGGCGGATGTTTATTTGAAGAATGCCAGAACGATTTATCGTGATATGCCATTAATTGCGACACAGCTTGGGTTAAATGAAGATTCCATCCAATATAACTCATTGCTCCTATCCCGCTATTTTATACATGACCCAGAGGATGCAACGCCGCCAATGCTTTTGACACTGTATGCGGTGATACTGATTATTGCGGCGGTGTCGTTAATCTTAATTATCCGAGGCTCTTTTGAATTATCCATGAATGCCAGAATCCATCAATTTGGTATATTTTCGAGTATTGGGGCTACACCAAAGCAGATTAGAACCTGTCTGTTGCAGGAAGCGATGGCTTTAAGCATACTGCCAATGCTAATTGGAAGTATGTCGGGGATTTTAATAAGCTATGGGGTTATAAAAGCGGTCAATTTTTTTGCTTCGGATGTATCTGGACGCCACGAAGCTGTTTTTCAGTATCATCCGTCCATATTTGCGGCTACGGTTTTCATTTCGTTCTTAACCGTAATTTTTTCTGCGTGGATTCCCGCGAGAAAACTGAGCAGGATGACGCCGCTTGAAGCAATCAGAAATATAAGCGGTTTATTGTTAAAGAAAAAGAAACACTCTCGGTTTTTATCTTGCATTTTTGGCATGAAAGGGGAACTTGCAGGGAATGCATTAAAAGCCCAAAAGAAACACTTACGGATATCCACATTGTCATTATTGCTGTCTTTTCTGGGCTTTTCTATTATGATTTGCTTTACTGCCCTTGCAGATATCAGTACCAGATATACTTATTTTGAACGGTATCAGGATGTATGGGATATTATGGTAACCTTAAAGGACACGAAAATATCGGATTTCGGCTTAACAGATGATTTGCAGGATATTTCGGGGATAAAAGATGCCACAGTATATCAAAAGGCCAAAGCTTTAACGTTTCTGCCAGAGGGATTACAGAGCGATGAACTGTCATCACTTGGCGGGTTTGAATCAGTTTCGGGAACGCCGAATGAAAATGGACAGTTTCAAGTATCTGCACCGATTGTAGTTTTGGATGACAGGGGCTTTTTAAACTTCTGTTCACAGATTGGGATTACGCCAAGCCTTGACGGCGCAATCGTATTAAATCAGATTTGGGATAGTATAAACAGCAATTTCCGCTACAAAGAATATGTTCCATTTGTAAGGGAGGATAACCAGAAAACAATACTTTATAAAAATGATAAAACCGTAGAAATTCCTGTTTTATCCTATACACAGAAATCCCCCGCATTGAGGGAAGAATATGATAATTATGCCCTTGTACATTTTATCCCTCTTTCTATGTGGAATAAAACGTTGGGAGAGGTATGTGAAGCGGAATCCGACAGCTATATCCGTATTTTTTCAAACGGAACCGCAAACCTTACAGATTTAAACACTTTGGAACAGGAAATCGTGCGGCTTGTATCGAAACAGTATGAAACCACAAGTGAAAACCGGGTACAGGAAAGATTGTCTAATGACAGTTTAATCCAAGGCATGGTAATGATTTTGGGAGCTTTTTGTGTATTGCTTGCCATGATTGGAATTGCGAATGTCTTTTCAAATACATTAGGGTTTCTCCGTCAAAGGAAGCGGGAATTCGCCCAATATATGTCCATTGGCTTGACGCCGCAGGAAATGAGGAAAATGTTCTGTATTGAAGCGTTTGTGATTGCAGGGAAACCGCTTTTGATTACATTGCCGCTTACCGTACTGTTTGTGCAATTCGCCGTAACAGCAAGTTATTTAGACCCGATGGTATTCTGGTCGGAAGCCCCGATTCTGCCTATTTTGATATTTGCGGCTGCGATAGTATTGTTTGTTGCGCTTGCTTATTATATTGGCGGAAAGCGTCTTTTGCAGTGTGACTTGAATGAAACATTGCGGAACGATGCGTTAATTTAGCGGATAAAGTTTCGGAAAGGTTTGATTATGAAACAGACAGAGTGGGTATTGTGTCCTGTTTGCGGCAGCAAAACCCGCAA
>CAJUBQ010000081.1 GCA_910584595.1 uncultured Eubacterium sp. | reverse complement strand
AACTATCAAAAAGTACACCTTTTGATAGTTCTTATTCTATCCGCCGCAAAATTTTAACACCTCCATCAATCCATACATGAAACACAAAAAAGCGTATGGTTTACATTACATTTCCATACGCCCTTTATCACAACCCATTCAGGTTACTCTATTCATTTTTTTCAAATATCCCCCTCGCTTGCCCTTTATCTTCTTCCATCAAACTTAATATTTCACGCTCTATCTTAACATACATTTCCTGCAGCTGACGAACTTCCCATTTCTGATTGCCCTTCTTTATTTCTTCCTCCCTGATTTTGATCGCATTATTTAAGTAAGTTAACGCAAGCTTATACCGCAAAATTTTCTGCCTGCTATTTTTACATTCGCACGCCATTTCATAAAAACTATCACACAATCCTTTATATGTAACAGACATATCCCCTGGCGATATTTTATCAGCAAGCCTTATCCTTATTGTTTCTGCTTTCCGATAATAAGAAACAGCTGTTTCATACTCCTTCAAGCTATAAGAAATAACAGCCATATTATTATATGCCGACGCCATATTCGAATGCAGTTTTCCTTTAAAGATATGCTCAAATCTCTGCATAGACTTATATTGAAACTTTCTGGCTTTCAGCAGGTAAATATTCTTTTTGTTCGCACTGTCTTTATCTTCGGTCCACATCCCCTGATACAGCAAAGCAAGATTTCCTTCCAGTGCAGCAATATGCTTTTGATTCTTTAATTTTTTCCATACCTGATACGATTTTAAATAACTCTGTTCGGCCTGAGCGTCCTCATAATTGTAATAAAAAATATATCCCTGATGCTCATATGCCTCGGCAAGAAGGCTTTCTGAATGATGACCGTCCTCTTCTATATTTATGCAATGCCTGATATACTTTTTTGCCTGGTCATAATCACCAAATTGTGAATAAAGCACAGCAATATGATAAGAAACCTCTGAGATAACCAAATCCTTTTCGTCTGAAAGGACATCTAAAATAGCTTCTGCAAATGAAAGAAACAGTTTGGCCTTGTCCACATCCGGGTTGTCCTTATAAACAATCTCATCACCGATCCCTTTCAATAAACGTAATACAGCATCTTTCGGTATCTGGATTCCTCGTTTTACCACTTCTTTTACAACCGGATGCATATAATACTTTTTTTCCCTCTGCTCAAACCACGCATGTTTTACCAGATAAACAATATTATAACTGTTAGACAAACCGAGCCAGTTTTTCAAATCAGCCGGAATCCATTGCACCGGCAATATGGCCATACAATACAATATTTCTTTTTGAATGTCCGTCAATTTCTTAAAGTTAAAAGTCCGGCTGAGATGACCAACCAAAGTGTCTTCTTTATTTTCTACAGAAGCAATTCCCTCCAGATCAAATCCTTCCTGAATCAACTTGTTTTCCAGTTCTTCCAGAGAATAATTTTCAGCATTTCCTATCTTTCCTAATATTTCGATGACCAGAGTATGCCTTCCTGCTCTCGTAATAATGTTTTGTATACGCTTTTCATCATACTCAAGTTTGTAATATTTATAAAAAAGCTCAATACATTTTTCATCATCAAAATAAGGAATTGGAACTATTTCATAATGCAAAAACTTCTCGATGCGTGATGTACAGACGATACTGCATTTTGCATTTGACAGTTTCGATAAGTACGTTTCCTCCTCTTCTGTTACATTTACATTGTCAATAAAGATAATCGCCCGTTCATCTATATCCTGTTCGATAAACTGTGTAAACCTTTTTTCCCAGTCCTTTCCATCTTTTGGATAAAATAACTGTTTTTTCATGTCGTCTAACAAATCTTTATCATTATAGACGATCCATGCCAAAGGACGGTTTTCCGTTTCACTGATTTCATGAAAAATTCTCCTGCAGACCGTAGACTTTCCTATTCCCCCTATGCCGTTAACCAAAACCAGTTTTTTAGATACGTTCAGGCTTTCTAAAATCATCTCACTCTCAGCTCTGTCCAGATACTCTTCCGGGGGAAGCGGCGGCTTTGCCGTTAAGATTTGAGGATATACCGCCCGTATCTGTCTGTTTTTCGTATTCTGTAATAAAATGTAATCTCTTAAAACGTCTAATTGTTCCTCTGCGATTGTAAGCTCTACTAAGCGAAACCATTCATTTAATTCGTCTTTGCCAAATTCCAAATCAACGATTTCTTTTAATATTCCAAGCAACACATCTTCAGACAGTATTTGATCTTTGCAAAGCAGTTCCTCTAAAAATCTTTTACTAATCGTCATATTATATTCAAAACCATATATTTGACTGAACCGAGCTAATGCCTGATGAATACAGTAAATCATCTGTTCTGCCACAGTGTTTCCTTTTGAATGAAGTTTATCCTTTATTTTATAAATAACAGCTCCGTCAATATGATTTGCAAGAATACTTTGTAATATAGGCAATGTAAAATTCATATGATAAACCTCCGACATACCGTTCCATTCACATCATTGCTTTTGACATATTTTGTGATTCATTTGCATTTTTAAGTATTTTACCGCTACGTGATTCCGCAATCTTTGTATATTATAATTCAATGATATCCATTATGCAATAGATCCTCAATAATCTGACTTCTTATACCTGCGTATCTGCAGTAATCTAATCTGGATCATCCATGAAACCGTTATCTTTATCTCAAATCTTTTATCCCCAGCCGATACCCCTTTAGCGTTCTGTAAAATGTAGCCTGGCTCATTCCACATCTTTTCAGCGCTTCTCTAAATGAAATCTCTTTCCTCTCCCATTCATCCACAATCTCAGGAAATTCCCTGGGCACCTGTACCCGCGGCCTTCCAAACCTGACGCCTTTCGCCTTTGCCACCGCAATTCCCTGTTCCTGACGTTTTCTGATATTATCCCGTTCCGATTCCGCCACAAAGGACAAAATCTGCAGTACGAGATCCGCTATAAACGTTCCCATCAAATCCTTACCATTCCGAGTATCCAGCAGCGGCATCTCAATGACGCAGATATCCACACCCATCTCCTTCGTAAGCGTCCGCCACTGTTCCTGCACTTCTTTGTAATTACGCCCCAGGCGGTCAATGCTTAAAACATATAAAAGATCTCCCTCCTTAAGACGCCCCAGCAGTTCCAAATATCCCGGCCTGTTAAAGTCCCTGCCCGACTGCTTATCCACATAAATATGATTTTCCTCCACACCTTTTTTCCGCATGGCTTCCATCTGACGATCCTCATTCTGATCCGTGGCTGAAATCCGCACATACCCATACACTGTTGTTCTCTCCATTTCGTTTTATCCTCCTGTAAGTATCTATAATCTGGCAGAATCGGGAACCAAATAACCTGCCTCCTAATATTTTGCCACATTTCCAGCGCTGCACCCGACCAGATTCCGAAAAAATAATCCGCCAACAGGCGCAGCCTTTACACCTGCCAACACATACGTTATAATAATTTCAGCTATTAGGAACTATATTATGAAACATACTCCATTATCACAGAAAGGACCTCTATATTATGAACCTGCATTTTCTCGGCGGCGCAATGGAAATCGGAGGCAGCTGCATTTATATTAAAATCGCCGGAAAAAACATTTTGTTAGACTGCGGCATCCGCCAGTCTGTATCCAAAGACCCTATTCCGGATTTCCGTACGATTCAGCAGCAAGGCGGTCTGGATGCCGTCATCATCAGCCATGCACATATGGACCACATTGGCACACTTCCAATGATTAGCAAGGCATATCCAAACGCCCGAATCTACATGACCGCAATGACCGCTGACCTGACACGCGTATTATTATATGACAGTCTGAAAATTATGAATTACAAAGAAGATGAAATTCCGCATTATTCTGAACAAGATGTGCTCGCCATGCTTGGCAGGATTTTTCCGGTTGGATTTCAGACCTCTTTTCCCATCTTTGACAATCTGAATCTGACATTTTATCCCGCCGGGCATATTGCCGGAGCTGCCTGTGTTTATCTTGTCACAGAAGAAGGCAGCCTGTTTTATTCCGGAGATTTTTCAGCATTTGCACAGAGGACGATCGAAGGCATCCGGATCCCGAAACTGCGTCCTGATGTTTCTATTATAGAAACCACTTACGGAAACCGTCTGCACGCAAACCGTCTGGTAGAAGAAAAACGACTGATAGAGCTTGTAAAAATATGTATTTTGGAAAAAAAGAAGATACTGATTCCTGCCTTCGCTCTTGGCCGCGCACAGGAAGCGCTGCTTATTCTGCGTGCGGCTATTCAAAATCAGGAAATTCCCGCCGTCCCGATCTATGTGGATGGAATGGTTCGGGATATTAATACGATGTATGCCCGCAACCCTACTTACCTGAAAAATGCACTGGGGAAACGGATTCTAAAAGGCAATGAACCATTTTACACAAAAGAAATCTGCCCTGTCGCTCCTATGCAAAACCGGGACGATCTGCTGTCGGGTCCTGACCCTGTAATTGTTGTGTCCAGCTCCGGTATGCTCACCGGAGGGCCGAGCGCACAATATGCCAGCCGTATTGCACCTATGGAAAACGCATGTATTATCATTACCGGATACCAGGACGAAGAATCCCCCGGTCGCCAGCTTTTAAACCTTTTAGAACATCCTCAGAATCAGACACTTACCATCAATGGCAGTACCGTTCCGGTAAAATGCCGGATTGAACAGGTTGGATTATCTGCACATGGTGATAAATCTGAGATTATAGCATTGCTGGACCGTCTTTCCTCCCGTCATGTATGTCTCGTTCATGGAAATGAAGACGTCATCAAAGAACTTGGCAGAGAACTTGCAGGCGAAGATTTCCGCCGCAGAATCTATTTGCCGGAAAGCGGGCAAGAATATGAAATTTCCCTCCATAACAAGCGTAAACAACTATCCTTTCAGCCGGATCATACGATGCAGATGAAACGGCCATTTACGAAAGAAGATGAAAAGCCGCTTTGGGAGTACTGGCAGGCACATTATCCGGGAAAAGCTTTTTCTATACCGCAAATTACGCACATTTGGTACGGACATCCAGATGCCGGTATTCAGCAACAAATGCAGGAGATATTACAAAACAGCATCTATTTTTCCCTGAACACACGCAGGCTGTTTTTGTTTGAAGCCAACACCCCCGAAGCCGTTGCACAGGCGCTCGCTCCAAAAGAACTTACGATACAGGATTTGGCTCTGCAGATACAAACTCTTTTTCCGGAAAATACATACCGAAAGATCAGCTATCACACTGCAAAAAAAGAAGTCCTGCTGCAGTTTGATTACCCTGACAGTCAGAACAAAGATGAATTTCAAAAAAAAGCTGAGCAGTTTCAAGCTGCAACCGGCTGGACGATGCAAATGCACCCATCCATGAATCACAACGCAGCGGCTCTTTTACTTTCCGTACTATTGGGAGACCGTCTGCAAAAAACATCTTACTACGCGGAAAACAAATGTTATGCAGTCACTGCGAGAAACGAAACATCCGGCTCTTATCCGGTTTCTGACGCCGAAGCCGCA
Source organism: uncultured Eubacterium sp. (assembly GCA_910584595.1). Classification (GTDB taxonomy): domain Bacteria; phylum Bacillota; class Clostridia; order Lachnospirales; family Lachnospiraceae; genus Eubacterium_J. The sequence goes on along the minus strand of CAJUBQ010000081.1, from coordinate 15,752 downwards.
AGACAGTTTTTTGAAACAACCGGATGGACATTGCGCATCAATGGCAAGATGCAGAAATCAGAAAACTCTTCTGCTCCTGCCGGAACAAATACTGCCCGGTCTCATTTCTTTTCTCCGACAAATCCTGTTGAACAAGCCGAGCAGAATATGGCTTTTTTCTGCATTGATGAAACATTCCGCGATCTGCCGCACAAACCGGACAAAAAAAGCTTAAAACATGATGAGAACGGGAAATATCTGGAACTTGGATTTATCTCTCCTATACTCGGCCTGCAGTATGCGGACACTTTACAGTCTCTCGCAGACCAAACCGGCTGGCGTATCCGCATTGCGGATAAAATCAACCAGAACGAGCTGTTTAAAACAGCGCAGCTTTTGTGCCTTCAGCACGATATAACGCTTGCCAAAAACCCGTCCTACCTTCCCGCACAGCGAACAGTACAGTTAAAGCTTACCATGCCCCAGACAGAAGAAAAACTGCGTCAAATTGCTGAACAATTTTTAGAACAGACAGGATGCAGCTGTATCTTTCTTTCGTAAATAACTTTATATGGCTCCTGCAGAGGCCGGAATGTATTTGCTGACGCATATCATACGTCAGCAAATACAACTCAATAATGAACGAAATTTTCTGCAACAATAATTTATTCAGGCGCTATTGTTTTTTCAAACGTGTGTTTGGATGTTTTCACACAAGAAACTATAATCCACAAAACCGCAATAAATCTTCATATCTTTCCCTGTTATCCCGCAGAAGCCATCGTTTAAACGCTGCAAAAGCCGCTCCAGCGCTGGTTTCCTTACGTATAGCATATTTAAAATCTTCTTTATCAATCTCTTCCGCCTCTTCATATTCCCGAACCAGATTTTCAAAATCCGACAAACTTCGCCTTAATTTGCGACGTATATGGACTGCTTCCAACTTTTTCTGCGCTGTATTTCCATGATATATTTCGTTCAGTAACTCTATTGTATTTTTAACCTCTGCCCCATCCTCCAACGCTGAAAATTCATATTCCTCATCCATTCCAAAATACCCTTTTTTACGAAATGCAATCTTTAAATCCACATCTATCTTAGAACAATCCAGTATCGGATCATATTTTGCTTTTTTTATATTGTTGCAATGTGTACAGCTTAAAAATAAATTATCCCAGTCATATTTCAATTTAACATTCTCTTTATGCGGCCTTAAATGCTCAATCTGGTAAGAAATACATTCTTTGTTTTCGCAAATATAACATTTTCCATGAAACATTTCAAAAAGAGCTGCATTCACTTCCGGCGTATTATAAGTTTTATGAGATGCTTTCGCCCTGTTTAAAGATTCTACTGCAGCCCTTGCTTTAACTGTATGATTCCGACTGAACTTTACCATGTTTCCTCCTGTTTTTTTCTATATCTTCAAACGCATCTTTAGCTTCCCTGGCAAGATTTCCTGATAACTGCTTTAAATACATCCTTAAATTTGCTCTCTCTGCCCGCTCTTCTTCTGTAGGATGCACAACTTCTGATAATATCTTATACCGTTCAACCTTCTCTAAAAGAAGCTTTGAATAAGACTCTGATTCAAAATATCCTTCAACAATTCCCTCCGCTGAATACCCTGACATATCTTCTACACGGATCTTTTTTTCTAAATCATATATCACGCAGTCTTCTACCGAATTCAAAATATAAGGAGAATGTGTTGTAATGATAAACTGAATATTTGGAAATATTGTAGTCAGTAAATCAAGAATAGACTTCTGCAGATTAATATGCAAATGTGTCTCTATTTCATCGATTAAAACAATTCCAGGCAGCGTAAAATCAAATGTTTTATGATTGTGTGCTTCCATCCGAAGTATCAGGTCAAGAATAATATCCAAAATCGCTGCAAAACCACTTGACAAAGAATAAAAATCAAATGTTTCACGATTTTTTTCCTGAATCAGAAACGAAAAGGAATCTTCGTCAAACACCAGCTTCAATGAAGTATCCTCAAAAATTCTTTGCATCAGCCGCTCAAAATTTAAAAACCACTCTTTTATCTTATCTGCTTTCTCGGTGTTCCCATTATTTCTTGCCAGCGCTTCCGTTACCTTCATGTCAAGCAAATATTTAATAAACAACCGTCCCGGCGCTTCCGTAATATGATATCGATCTTTTAATTTAATTTTTTCAACATGCTCCGGAGCTTCTGCCTGAAAGACACGTTTGTCTTTATAATAAGCCAGAATGAATGTTCCTTTTCTTAACATCTCCTCCAAAACTTTCTGTGACTGATTAAACTTTAATAAAATACCATCTATTATTTTATCATCATCAAATTCCTCTTTCCAAACTATTAAACCAACCGGAATATTCTCAAAGTCATTTGTCATCATAACATAATTTAAATAACCAGACATTGCTTCTAAAACGCTCGTCTTTCCACTGCCATTTTTCCCTGTCAGAATCAAATGCCTGGCTTTTTCATCTGAAATGGGAATCGTTATATTTCTCAAATGTCTGACATTTTCTATCATAATGCCTGTTAAAAAAATTCGCTCCATCGTTCTCTCCGTTTCTGTCTTATTATGATGCCTGCATATATTTCATTCATTTTTTATCTAAGGAACTGTAAAAAACAGTTCTATAGATAAAAGTATACCTGTTTTTCTTTTGCTTTTCAATCACTTCCATTCGCACATAACACATTTTCGTATCGTTCAGACAACTCATTGAACTGTTTCATATTATGGCTAAAAGAAAACGCGCCATAACTCATATCAAGTTATGGCGCATAAACACGTTCTCTTAATAAGCAATCAATGCTTCTTCCCCATTTCTGCAAACCAAAAACTCATCCGGTTTACATCCGGTTAATTGTTCACTCCGTACATCCGGCTGACAGCCTCCAATACTGATTTTATATTTTCCCGGACGTATTACGCACTCACCGTCTTCCGTAATAATTGCAAAATCCCTCATTCCAAGCGTAATCTCAGCAAGTTTCGTCTCACCCGGTTCCAAAATCAGATTACACAGTCCTTTCAACTGATATCCAGGCTCATACACTTCCCTGTCCTCATGCCTGATATAAACCTGCACGCTTTCATGCACAAGATAATTACCCTCGTTCGTCACATTTGCCCGGACAATCACCTGGTCTTTGACATCACATTCCGTACGGCTGATATCCGTATCTGAATAACTGACAGCCGAATAAGACAGCCCATAGCCAAATGGATACAATACCTTGCAGTCCGTATATCGATAGGTACGATTTTTCATACTGTAATCTGTAAAATCCGCAAGCGCATCTGTATTTGCATAGAACGTCACAGGAAGCTTTCCAGACGGTGTATATTCCCCGAAAAGCGCCTCTGCAATTGCTTTGCCGCCGCGCGCACCTGGATACCATGCATCCAAAATCGCATCTACGTGCTGATCCGCCCAGGAAAGATCCATCGCACTGCCGGCCAGAAGCAAAAGCGCTACCGGCTTTCCGACAGCCGCGACCGTTTCCAATAGTTCCTGCTGCAGTCCCGGAAGCTTCAGATCCGGCTTATCTCCGCTTGCATATTCATTCCCGGCATCTCCTTCTTCTCCTTCGATGGTCGCATCCAGTCCCAGACAAAGGATCACCACATCTGCCTGCTCCGCTGCCAGAACTGCTTCCTGGAAACGGTCTTTTGTTTCAGCCAGTCCTTCCACCTTGTCCTTATACAAATGACACCCCTGCGCGTAAAGAACTCTTATCTCATCCCCCACATATTGCTGAATCCCTTCCAGCGGTGTTATATATCTGGAAGAAGTCCCCATATAATTACCGACAAGCGCATCTCTGGAATTTGCATTTGGTCCGATCACAGCGATTGTACGCAGTTCTTCTTTTTGAAGAGGAAGTATGTGATCTTTGTTCTTTAATAACACCAGACTTCTTCTTGCCGCTTCTACGGAAAGCTCCGTATGCTCCCTGCATTCCACCTTTTCATACGGAATATTTACATACGGCGACGGATGATCTTCCATCATGCCAAGGCGGATCCGTACCTCCATCAGCCGTTCTACCGCTTCCGTTACCGCTTCCTCACTGACAAGCCCCTGCTGAACCGCTGCTCCAAGATGCAGATAGGCACTGCCGCAGTTTAAGTCACAGCCATTATTTACCGCCATTGCTGCAGATTCCGCAGCTGTCTTAGTCACCCCATGATGCAGATGAAAATCGTTAACTGCCCAGCAGTCCGATACGATATGGCCTTCAAACTGCCATTCTCCTCTGAGAATGTCTTTCAGCAGCCGTTTACTGCCGCAGGCAGGTTCGCCGTTTACCCGATTGTAAGCGCCCATAACCGCTTCCACCTTAGCTTCTCTGACACATCTGCTGAATGCATACAAATAAGTGTCATACAAATCATGCTCAGATACCTGTGCATCAAATTCGTGCCGCAGCGCTTCCGGCCCGCTATGTACTGCAAAATGCTTTGCGCACGCGGCCGCTTTCAAATGATCCGGATCGTCGCCCTGCAGCCCACGAATATACGCTATGCCAAGCTCCGCGGTCAGATACGGATCTTCTCCATACGTTTCATGCCCGCGTCCCCATCTTGGGTCTCTGAATATATTAATATTCGGTGACCAAAAGGTCAGTCCTTTATAAATATCCCGATCGCCCCGTTCGGAAAACTGCCGGAACTTTGCCCGTCCTTCCGTCGATACGACATCTGCAATGCGATATAAAAACGCAGGGTCAAAGGAAGCAGCCATTCCGATCGCCTGCGGAAATACTGTAGCAACACCAGCCCTTGCAATGCCATGCAAGGCTTCATTCCACCAGTTATAAGCCGGGATATGCAGCCGCTCAATCGCCGGAGATGCATATAACATCTGTGACAGCTTCTCCTCCAAAGTCATCTGGCTGACAAGCTCTTTTGCATATATTTTTGTTTGCTCACTCATAGTTCTTCTCCTTTTATTCTTAATCCATATTTATATGATTTTAATATCCATTCTTGTGTTTTTCGCTCTTGCCTATCCTCCCCAATGAAGTTACAATATTGATAAGTTACAATATTCATGAATTATATTCATGATAAGTTATATTCATAATAAGTTATATTCACGATAAGTTATATTCATAATCAGTTATATTAACTGCACGAAAGGGTAAAGCCTCTATGATCGAATCTTTAAATGGAATGCATGAAATCGTACATTATAAAGCAGATACAAATCTTCGCCTGTATCATAACGACCAGCATGAAAGCTATCCGTCCCACTGGCATACGCCTGTAGAGATTATTATTCCTGTCGAAAATATGTATTCTGTCACCATCGGCAGCCAGATAATTATGCTGGAGCCGACAGATATCATGTTTATCTGTCCTGGTGTAATTCATTCCCTGGCAGCTCCGGATAACGGCAGACGAATTATATTTCAGGCTGAACTTACGATGTTTACATCCATTCATGATTTTGAATCCATCATCAGCCTGATGTCTCCGGCTCTGAAAATCGCAAACGTCCATTCCCCGCATATCCACAACCGGATTTTAAATCTGATGCTGGAAATCACTGAGGCTTACGACAATAATCGTTTTCTGCTGGAGACGATTGTTTATTCCAAATTACTGGAAATATTCTCTTTGATTGGCGCAAATTTTACAAATAACTTTGAACATGTCGCGCATGAAGTTCAGGCTCATAAAGAATACGCGGAAAAATTTATGTCGGTCTGCACGTATATCAATGAACACTGTACCGAATGCCTGAATCTGGATGAAGTTGCTGCAATCGCAGGATTTAGCAAATATCACTTTACACGGCTGTTTAAGCAATTTACATCTACCACTTTTTATAAATACCTCAACCAAAAACGAATCGAACATGCACAAAAGCTGCTTGCTGACCCTGCCATTACAATTACGGAAGCTGCCCTCAGTTCCGGTTATACAAGCCTGTCTGCATTTATCCGTATGTTTAAATTACTCAATCAATGCACTCCTACAGAATATCGGAACCTGTTTACAAATGCAGACATTCATACGCCGGATCCTTCCTGACCTTCCCTATTCTACATACCCAAAACCGAGTATTGTAAACTTTTTATCCCGGTCTGTTTCCTGCATCTGCACCCGCACGAAGTGGCTGCCACTTTCGGACGCATTCAGTATGATGATTGCATTACAGTGCAGCCACCCGTTCACAAACGGATCTGCTGTCCGCACATACCTTCCATCCACAAATATATCTGCCCGCCCGGCATCCGTTTCCCCGGAATCTTTAAAAATCAGCACAAGCGCCCGGCAGACAATCTTCATTTCAAAATATGGCTGTCTGGTATTTTTCCCGTCATAATGCCAGTTAAATGGAAATTCCGGCACAGGCTCTACAACCGCATCCATCTCCACGCACTGCAATACCCGATCTGTTTCGGTAAAACCACCTGGAAATATCTGCGCATTTTTATACCCATCTTTTTTGTCTAAGAGCCTGACATTTTCAAACGTATTTCCAATCAGCGGCTCATGCAATACCGATTCTGCTGCCCCTTCAGAAAGCTCCGCCTGCTTCCATAGATATGCCAGACAATCCGCCATAACTGTATGGCCTGCATTCGTCGGATGATAAATATCGTAAAAGAACTGGTTTTTCGTCATTACCCTGCCTGCGCCTTGCTTTTTATAAAATTGCTCTGTAACCGCATTTTTGATGCTTACCATTGGCAGATGATAATGGTTACCAATCGGTATCATACGCTCCTGCAGGTTTTCATCATTGGCAAACACAGAAAACAAAAGAATAACAGCAGGCTCATTCGGCTGCTTTAATGCCTTTCTGATAAGACTTTCATAGCAGTCTCCCTTTGTTTCATCCCCTTCATCATTAACTGCAAATTCAATCACTATCATATCAGGATTTACCATTCCATCTCTCAATACATCCCGCTCAAACCGGATCATTCCCAGCTCCGACGGTGTACCGCCCACACCCGCCTTAATCAATCGCACGTTTTCTTTATTTCCACATATTTCCTGAAATTTGCGATAGGACTGGTACGCATAACATTGCGTATGAATCGGCGCCGCTCCCGCTCCCTGCGTGATCGAGCCGCCAATATATGCAATCGTAACTTCCCTGCCGCTTTTTGCCTGTTCGATCACACGCCTGAGCCTTTTGCCATACCCGCACGATACACAGGAACGCGCTATCATTTGCCTGTATTCCGCAGATCCGAACGCAATTTCATCTTCCTCCACAATCTTTGGCGCATAGTACCCATCATTTAAATACAGCCGGATATTTAACGCTGCCGTCTCATTCGGTGTTTCCAGAATCACATATATTTGCCCTGGTATATCATCATCCTCTGCCCATTGGGCCTGTGACAAATATATTTTCTGTTCCGCCCCATCTCCTCGCAAAGTAGCCTGCAGTTTCGTGCCACCGCCATAAATATCGTGTTTTCCATACATTTGAAATACAACGATTACTTTCTCCTTTGGGTTTTTCGTTTCCACGGAGATGCCGATACTGTGCACCAGCTTTTTTAATCCGTCCACACTTCTTAAAAGTGCAAGCTGGCTCTCATCCGTAACCCCTCCGGTAATCTGCGCACTGTTTACGAGCCTCTCACAGTCCTGATACAAATACTGGATTCCTCTGCCGTCATCCGTTTTTGTGCCAAAAATGTCTTTCTCTTTCATAATATAAAAGGAATCCCGTTTCTTTTCCGGATCCTTTGGCGCTGCCGGTCCCTGCATTCTGATTTCCTCCTTTTAAAAGTTATTTACAGTTCCTTAGTTTCAATTTATCGCATTTTTTAAATATCTGCTTATCAATTGTTGCGATATGTTTTCGATTTATTGCCCCGTTCTTGTCAAATGCCATTCACTCATGCTATGCTGATTCTATCAAACCGAAAGCCGCAGCCTGCGCTTCCTGCCACTCGATCAACCTTTAGATAATTCTGCGTCTTTTGATATGTACGGAAAATTGTACATCTGCCGCAGAAAGGAGAACTGCCATGATTACCCCAAACAGCCTTCATTTAAATTTAAAAATTTCAGCGATGTTAGGCACTGTTATTTTTACCATTATTTTTGTTTACCTGATTATTTACACGCGCCGTTATCAGACTTACGAAGAAACTATCATTGGACAGGAAAACTTAAACACACTCCACTCCATTGACTCATCTTTAAGTACCATGATTGCGAGCGCAGATGATTATTCCAAAATGATACTTGCTGACAGTGTCGTCCAGCAGCAGATGCAAACCGGAGACATTTTGGCAGATTTTGACAGGCAGCAAACCCTGATGAAACGCATTTATTCTGTCATGCAGTTTTCTGAATTTATCGATATGATCTGGCTGACCGATCAGCAGGGACAAAAGCTGATTATCGGCAACAGCGCCAGCATTTTTACAGAACAGGGACAGATGGCCGACAGCTACGAACGGTTAAAAAAACCATATGGAACACCCGAATTGATCGTAGAAGAAGGTGAAACGCGAAACTCTCTTATGCTCATACGCTCTTTTAACAGCCTGGAACAGTTTTCCAGCCTTGGGTTAATCGGCGTACAGCTTAACCATGAAAAACTGGATGAACTGATTTCCAAAAGCGCGGACTTTTCCTCTGAACAGATTGCCATAATAAATGTAAAAAATGAAATCATCTATCAAGGCGGCAGGCAGGATTTGCCAAAAGATATCTTAACAGCGGCACATGAGATCAATGCTTCTGAAACTAAAATCATCCGAAAAGAACGTATGAATGGAAAAGAATATTTCCTGCTTGGCATTGTGAACAGGGAAAGCGGCTGGAAAATTATCCGTTATACCCCAGTTGCCGGAAGCGCCGACGCGAGCATACTTGTAAAATTTAACATATTTCTGATTACTGTAATCGGACTGCTGATTTTTGGCGGCGCAGCCGCAATATCCAATATGCTTACAAGTCCTATCCAACAGCTTTTGCGCCATATGAAAAAAGTAGAAAACGGCCAGCTGGAAAAAATCGCAGAGCAAACTTTACTAAGTGAATTTAAAGCGTTATTTCATGGTTATAACGGACTGGTAGATGAAATCCACCGTTTGATTCAAGAAACGATTGAGCGGCAAAAACGCATTCGCATTGTCGAAATGAATGAAATCCAGGAACAGATGAAACCGCACTTTCTATATAACGCACTGGATTGTGTTGAAGCGCTTGCCATGCTGGGAGATACAGACCGTGTATGCAAATTAATCGAATCTCTTGGAGGATTTTATAAAAAGTGTGTCAGCGGAGGACGGGAATATCTTTCCATCCATGATGAAATCCATATGGTCAGCGATTATATGGAAATATTGAAAATCCGTTTTGAAGAACGGTTCCGTTATGATATTGAACTAGATCCATCATGCAAAGACTATAAAATACCCAAACTGACCATACAGCCGCTCGTTGAAAACTCCTTTCAGCATGGGATACGCCCGAAAAGAGGTCCGGGATACATTCTCGTACGTGTCCAAAAGGAACAGGAATATGTACATATTATGGTTGCGGATAACGGAAAAGGCATTTCAGATGAAACCATCTGCGAATTAATAAACCCTCACAGCAACACGCAAACCAAAAGTCTGGGCCTGCGCGGCACCATCCAGCGTCTAAAACTAATTTATGAAACCGCTTTTTGCTATGAAATCAAAAACCGGAAGCTGGCTGAAGTCCATTTCTATATCGACAGTAAAGTGTTAGGAGAATCATTATGGAGAAATTAAAGGTTATTATTATAGACGATGAAATGCTCATCCGAAAACTCATTCGCATGAAAATGAATATGGACAAACTGCATTTGGAACTGGCAGGCGAATATCAGGATGGTGCAGACGCTATTGAACATTTACAGGAAGTACAGCCGGATATTATTATCAGTGATATCTGTATGCCCGAAGTAGACGGTCTGAGCTTTAGCGAAGCCTGCCTGCAATTATTTCCCGACATAAAAATTATTATTTTAACCGGATATGATGATTTTGACTACGCGAGAAGGGGAATCAAAGCAGGCGTTTTTGACTATCTGATGAAGCCTGTCAGAGCGGATGAACTAAACGCTACGCTGCAACGGGCTTGCAATGAAATTCTGCAGCTGCGTCAGCAGGCTCAAAAACAAAACAAATTACTGGAAGAAATGAAACGCAACCTTCCGGCTCTTCGGGACATTTACTTAAACCAGGCGCTATTACAGGAACTTCCTGATGATGACATGGAATCCAATCTGGAAACCTACGGCATAAAAATCAGCCATGAAGCCGACTGCGGCATTCAGCTTTGTATCATTGCTATCAAAGAAAGCATCTTCGAGCTGGAACTCACCGATCAAATTCTGGATGAAGCAAAATCCTTTTTCCAAAGCGACGCAGATATTCTCGTATTCAGAGATCACTGGAACCGAATTGTGATCGTTGCCGGAAAAGCCGATCTGCCGTTTGCCGAATGTCTGGATCTTTTAACCTCCATGATTCAGGAAAAATATCGCTGTCATTTCAGTCTTGGTTTATCTGAACGCTACGGTAACTGGACGTGCCTGCATCAATCGTATGTCAACGCATTGGATGACATGCAAAAAAAACATGACACCAGCCAGCAAAAATCCGCTGCTTACGGGCCATGGGATCAGCTGGCCGGGTTTCTGCAAAAAGGACTCGCTGAGGAATCTCTGGCAATCATCCGACAAATCTTTTCAGATACAGAAAGCTCTTCGAATACAGAAAACTCTTCGAATGCAGAAAACTCTTCGAATGCAGAAAGCTCTTCGGATACTCTGCAAAAGAAATGTATCCGAAGCTTCCAAAAACTGTATCTGGATCTGGAAATCAATCCGGCCAGCGTCCGGTTTGACAAAGGCCTTAAGTGGTGCCATACCATCGATCAATTAAATCGATGCGTCACAGGTATTGTTACTGAACTGACCGTCAGAAAAAAATCCGCGCTCGACTGTCGGTATAGCGAGCTTATTACACAAGCCATTTCCTATATGGCTGCACATATGCAAAACGAACAACTGAACCTGAATTTTCTGGCAAATGTCTTTTGCGTAAGCAGCGGCTATCTCAGCCGCTTAATCAAACAGTATACCGGAAGGAATTATGGAGATATCCTTTCTGATTTCCGTTTTCTGAAAATGCTCGAACTTATGAACACAACCGATCAAAAAGATTGTGATATTGGCGTTCAAATTGGAATTCACGATGCGCATTACCTGAGCATCTGGTTTAAAAAAATGTCCGGCTGCTCTGTAACCGAATATCGGAAAACAATCAGCCAAAAAACAAAATAATGAATTGCCGCCGAATCAAAAAGCAGAAAAATGAAACATTCTCTGATAGTTTGTGAATGTATCTGTCTGCTTTTTTTTCGTATAATATGCAATAAGAAGAACATCTGTTACAACTATTTATTTCAGAGGAGGAAAAATCATGAAAAAGATACTGAAAAAAGTCGGAGCTTTGCTGTTAACAGCTACTATGACACTTCCCTTAACCGCATGCGGTTCCGGCAGTTCGGACACGCCGGATACCAAAAAAGAGAGCAGCGTATCAGACACAGACAGCGACAACGCCGATACCGGCAGTTCCGAAGAACAGATCACTTTAACTATCTGGCATCAGTCTGTTGCCGATACCGACCCGGTCAAAAAGATTATTGAGGATTCCGTCACCGAATACCATGAGCTGCATCCAAATATTACGATTGAGCAGGACGGCGTAACCGGCGAACAGTACAAAACAAAAATTAAAACTGCCTTTGCCGCAGGAGAAGCCCCTGATATTTCCTATATGTTCAGCGGCGGAAGCTTTGTAAAACCATATATTGACGCGGAATATTTACTTCCTATCGATGAATATATCAGCGAAGAGACAAAAAGCAAAGTACTTCCTGGTATGCTGGACGGATGTACGTTTGACGGAAAACTCTACACGCTGCCAACCGTAACGTTTCTTGCTAATCTATACTGCAATACAGAAATGTTTGATAAGGCTGGCGCCAAGCTGCCGACAAACTGGACGGAACTTTTAGATGCCGTCGACAAGCTCAACGCCGCAGGCTATACACCGATTATGATGGGCGAAAAAGACCGTTGGCCGGGTATGTACTGGTATGATATCGTATCCGCAAGGACAGCCGGAAACAAAGCTCTGGAAGAAGCCTTTGCCGATCCGTCCAAATTCAATTCTGAACCATTTATTCAGGCTGCAGAAAAAATGCAGGAGCTGGTCAATGCCAAAGCATTTAATGATAATATGATGAGCATGAGTTACGATGAAATGGTAGAAGGCTTTGCTGCCGGACAAGGCGCAATGCTGTTCCAGGCAAATTGGGTGCATCCTTCTATCCAGGCCGAAACCGCTGCGACAAAAGATAAAGTAACCTGTATTTCTTTCCCTGTTATAGAAGGATCAGCCGGAAGCGCAACAGAATTTTCCGGCGGCAGTTCAGACGGTTACTATATTAACGCAAACTGTGAACATCCAAAAGAAGCCGTTGAATACTTATGCTATTTAAGCGAAAAAATCGGCAGAGTCGGCTATCAGATGGGAGCCGGGCTTCCTTGCTGGAATACAGAAGGCGTGGACACATCTTCTCTGACGAAGCTGGATACGGAATCCGCAGCTTTAATGGAAACAGGCACTTCCTATATTACCTGGTGGGATAATATCTTCCCGGCAGAAGCTTCCGAAACTTATAAAGATCTTGTTGCCCAGCTGATGGCATTTAAAATTACTCCGGAAGAATTTGCAGAAGGAATGTCCAAACTATCTCCATCTGAGTTTTATTAATCTCATTCCTTACACGGATATTTGATTCCAAGGCAGCTGTTTTGCTCCGTCTGAACCGCTGCCTTTTCTGTTTCCAAAAGAAAGGAGATGCGCCAAATGCATAAAATATTATCCAATAAAAAAGCAATTGTATTGTTTCTGTTTCCGACAGTCCTGCTGATTTCCGTATTTGTCGTTGTCCCGATCTGTATGTCTGTTTATTACAGTATGCTGGACTGGGATGGCATCGGCAAAGGCATGTTTATCGGTTTGCAGAATTATATCGATATGCTTTCTGATACCCGTTTTACCAGCTCAATAAAAAATTCTTTATTATATGCCGCATTTTCACTGTTTTTGCAGCTTCCATTTTCTCTGCTGCTCGCCATAGTAGTTGCAAATGTTTCCCGCGGGGAAAAATTTTACCGCACAACATTTTTTATCCCTGTCATTATTTCCGGTGTTGTCATCGGGCAGCTCTGGCAGAAAATCTACAATGGAGATTACGGCCTGTTAAACGCCGTCCTTGGGACGTTTGGCATCGAAGGCCAGGACTGGCTTGGGCAGGAAAATACCGCTCTGCTCGCCGCTTTTGTCCCAAATCTGTGGCAGTACATAGGATATCATATGCTCATCATGTATGCCGGCATTAAATCCATCTCTCCGGATATTAACGAAGCCGCTAAAATTGACGGTGCAAACAAAATCCAGACCGCATTTCGAATTACGATACCTTTATTAAAACCGATTCTGCAGGTGTGCATTACCTTTTCCCTAATCGGCGCTTTAAAGATCTTTGACCTGATCTACGTATTAACCGGAGGCGGCCCTTTCTTCTCCACAGAAGTACCGACCATCTATATGTACAAAACTGTTTTTGATTCATTTAATTACGGTTACGGCAGCGCCATTTCCATTTTTGTCATATTGGAATGTCTGATTTTAACTATTGTACTCAGACTGTTTTTCAGAGAAAAGGGGGAAACATCATGAACCAGAAAACTTCCAATAAACTAAAAACAATACTTACACATGCACTTCTGCTGATATTTGCTTTTATTCAGATATTTCCTATTTTCTGGCTGTTTGGATTTTCCTTAAAAGACAACAGCGAAATCTTTGGCGGCAACATCGCCGGACTGCCGCAGCACTGGAGATTTGAAAACTACGCAAACGCTTTTTTTAACGCAAATATCATTCAATATTTTTTCAACAGCGTACTCGTTACCGGAGCAACCATTATCATCACGCTTGCCGCGGCAGCCACCGCCGCCTACGCAATATCCCGCATGATCTGGCGCGGCCGGGAAACGATGTTAAAAATCATCCTTTTGGGAATGATGGTGCCGATTCACGCCGCTTTGCTTCCGCTGTTTATTATTTTAAGCAAAGCCCATCTGTTAAATTCCTACTGGTCACTCATTATTCCATATGTGGCCTTCGGTCTGCCAATGGCAATCTACTTATTTACAAGTTTTTTTGCCTCTCTTCCCAGAGAAATGGAAGAAGCTGCAGCCATTGACGGCTGCGGCATTTACTCGATGTTCCTGCGAATCATTTTTCCACTGATTCGTCCTGCGCTTGCGACTGTAAGCATCTTTACATTTATTTCCTCCTGGAATGAACTGATGTTTGCCGTCACCTTTATTAACAAAGCCGAATATAAAACGCTGACCGTCGGCATTATGTCCATGGTTGGCGCCTATACTACAAAATGGGGCGAAATCGGAGCCGGGCTGATGATTGCTACCATTCCAACCGTACTTGTATATCTGCTGTTAAGTGAACAAGTGCAGAACAGTCTTGTCGCCGGCGCTGTAAAAGGGTAATCCATAAAATATCCTATATGTGGCAGTAGTATTTTAAATATTACTGCCACTTTGCAGATTTCGTATGACTCAGGGAATACCTATTCATCTTCCATTCGACTTTTCTGTGCAAAAGGAGCAATCTTTTGAAACATTTCCAGAGACTTCTTATCCTCATTCAGGAAATTTAAAAATATAACGTCAAAAAGCATCAAAATAAAGATTTCCCGCGTAATAGTATCATTGTTTTCCAAAGAACTGGTTTTGGGTATCAGAAAAACAATGTCTGCATATGCAGAGCAGATCGATTTTTCATAGTTGGAGATCAATGCAATAAAACTATCGTTTTGGATAATTTCCCCAAGCGCTTCAGCAAGCGAATGCCTGTTCCCGGAAAAGGTAATAATAAGAAACAGTTCTTCGTGCGTAGCAAGACTGGCTCGGAATTTCAGGGCGTCTCTCGTCGTAATTGCCTGTACGTCCATACCCAGCAGCGTAAATTTGTTTGTCGCAAGTTCGGCGACATTTCGATTTTGGTCAAGCCCAACGATATAGATGCGTTTTGCCTTTAGCATCTGTTCTCTTAATATATCAATATGATCCGGTTTTATCATTTTAAAAAGCGCTTCGGTTAAAATATTATAGTCCTGCATTAATAAAGTATACGCATTATGGCTAATGATAGCGCTCTCTTTATCAAGCTCATTTTGCAACGTATACTTTAGTTCACTCAAGCCTGAAAAACCAACTTTTTGTGCAAATCGTACAATACTGGCATCAGAGATATTAATTTTTGTAGCCAAATTTTGAGCGCTCCCGGCAAGAAATTCCTGGGGAGAATTTTTCATAAACTGAACAATTTTCCAGTCAGTTTTCGTAAACTGATTTGACATGCCATCTATGCGAGACATCAGTGAAAATAAGCCTTTTTTTTCATTTTTCATAAGTTAAGTCTCCAAAAAACTGAAAATAATGCGGATGTTAGTTACTTTATATCATAACAATAGAAATCTGAAATGGCAAGTATAAATGTAATCTGCTACAAAAATGTAGCAAATTACAAAATTGTAGCAAAATGACGAAATTATAAGTCAATATTGAAAAATGAAGTGTAATATGCTACCTGTCTTTGGTAGTCGAATGGTAAAACATAGTGCTAAACTACAGAC
>CAJUBQ010000080.1:10055-21278 GCA_910584595.1 uncultured Eubacterium sp. | reverse complement strand
CCTTTAGCTGCTGGCAGAACGCCAGAAGCGAATTAGGTGGCGCGACCGTCCGATACCATAGCCTGGAAGCAGAATGCCTAGAACTTCTTACATTCTGGAAAAGTCACAAACAGACAGGCCAACGCCTCCCATCCAGCGTTCGCATAGCCAGTACGCAACACTTTTTATAAATTGTTATATTTCCGCTTAAGTTCGCGCTTATGGGGCGAAGCCAAGCGGCGCCTTTAGCTGCTGGCGTTTAGCCAGGGCGAACTTGGCGGCGCGACCGTCCGGCACCACAGTGTAAATGCAGAATGCTTAGGGCTTCTTTCATTCTGGAACGGGCACAGGAAGACCGGGCAACTCCTATCTCCCGGCATCCGGGAGGCCAAAAATACCGGACAACTCCCATCTACCGGCGTCCAAATGGCCACAATGCAACACTCTATCTACATTCATTACATTTACTGTTATAATTTCGTCTTTTTGGCAGTTCTATATTTACGAAGCCCTCAGAGTATGCTATAGTAGATAACGAAAAAAACGCAATTAGAAAGAGGACACCTATGATTTACGAAAATATATTAGACGCAATGGGACACACACCGATGATTCGGCTCAACCGAATGGTATCTGCGGACAGCGCGGATGTACTTGTGAAATTTGAAGGGCTGAATGTAGGAGGTTCCATCAAGACGCGGACCGCGTATCAGATGATTGCTCGTGCGGAAAAAGAAGGGAAGATACATAAAGATACGATTATTGTGGAGCCGACAAGCGGAAACCAGGGCATTGGCCTTGCATTGATCGGAGCAGTCAGAGGATACCGGACGCGGATTATTATGCCGGATTCGGTCAGTGAAGAGCGCAGAAAGCTGGTGCAGCATTATGGAGCGGAACTGGTGCTCATTCATGATGCGGGCAATATTGGCGCCTGCATTGAAGAATGTATGAAAACCGCACTGCAGATGGCACAAGAAGATCCCAACGTGTTTGTTCCTCAACAGTTTGAAAATCCCGCGAATCCAATTGCTCACAAATATCATACGGGCGTAGAAATCTTAGAACAGGTGGAGGGGCAGATTGACGGTTTTTGTTCCGGTATCGGCACTGGCGGAACGATTACGGGAATTGGAGAAGTGCTTAAGGCACAATATCCGGATATAACGATCTGGGCAGTAGAGCCGCAGGATGCAGCTATTTTATCCGGTGGCTCTATCGGCACCCATCTGCAGATGGGAATCGGCGACGGAATTATTCCTGCGATACTAAATCAGAATATTTACGAAGATATTTATATCGTTACGGATGAAGAAGCGATTCAGACTTCCAAAGATCTTGCAAGCAAAGAAGGCATTATGTGCGGCATATCAAGTGGCACGAATGTTGCAGCTGCCATTCAGCTGGCAAAAAAGCTTGGAAAAGGAAAGACGGTCGTAACGATTCTTCCGGATACGGCAGAACGATATTTTTCTACGCCTTTATTTCAAAACTGACCTTTTACATAGGTTCAGACAAAATACTTCCATTCTGTTTTCTGTCAAAGCAGAATGGAAGTATTTTTATAGCGCCAGTAAAAAATTCAAAGACCCTTCCGGATTTTCCGTACCACGTTCTAAAAGAGAGATTAAAGCCCGCATCGTCTCTTCAATATTTTCCTGCGTAGAGGGCAGCAGCGTATTCCCCATTTTCACGGTTAATACAATTAAAACGATTTCTGCTAATGCTGCAGGATAATCAAAATGGATTTCCCCATTTGCAATTCCCTGTTCAATAATCGCTGTCAGTTCCGGCTTTAACTCACAAATCAGGTAATTTAAATATTTATGGTGCAGGTAAGCCTGTTCTTTCGCACTGATGGAAATCGGTTCCGTGTCCTGATGCTGGTATTCGATCGAAGAGTTGCGGCAAGCCTGCAAGATCATGGCCATACGTGTAAACGGTGGGATATCTGTGCGTGTGGCGAGGTCTTTGGCTGTTTCCAGCGGCATTTTATAATTTCGTTCGATCAGCGCTTCTAAGATAGCTTCTTTGGAAGAAAAATAATAATAGATGCTTCCTTTGCCAATGCCGGCCGTCTGAGCGATTTCACTGACTGTAATGTTGCGCATATTTTTGTCTGCCATTAAGGTCTGCAGAGCGTCAAGTATCCGGTTATATTTTGAAGTTTCTGGCATAATTTTTTCGCCTTCCTGATAAATAGTTATTCTGATGTCTGTATCTTCTTTTTTCATTGCCAAATAGATTCAGAGCTATTATAACATAGCTTTTGATAAAAATGTTCACAGAAATGAAAAAATTTTTTGTTATATTTACCTAAAATTCTGGGTTGACCAACGGTCGAAAAAGTGTTATTGTAATTATAAAGATGGATTGACCATGAGTCGAAATCAAAACCAGGCAAAAAAATTGTTTTTGAAACATGCAAAAATCCGGGAAATGCAATGAAATTATGGAGGAGAGTTACTATGACATACGCAGATTTTTTTTCAGAGATTAAAGGCAAATTTATGGAAGCTGATGTAAGCGATATCACAGAGCATTTGGCATATCAGTTTAACATTGTGGGGGACGCAGAAGGAATCTTTTATGTAGAAGTAAAAGACGGCGCCATTTATGTAGAACCATACGAATATTTTGACAGGGACGCTATGTTTACAGGCAAAGCAGAAACATTTATGAAGATCGCATCCGGTAAACTGGATCCGGTTATGGCTGTGACGCTGCAAAAACTGAAAGTAGAAGGCGATATCGGCAAAGCGCTGCGATTAAAAGAGTTTATTGATAAAAAGGGCAAATAATGCAGCATCAGGCGTATTAGAATATTATAAGTTTGCAGAAACGGAGAATTATGAAGAAAATAATAAAAGGAACAGCAATTGCAGCAGGGGCGCTTGCGGCAGCAGAAGCAGGGGCTTCAGCCTATTTATACCGCAGGACAATGAAACGCAGCAAAGCGGATGTGGGACGTACGATAAAAATGTCCGGCACAGACTGGAATGTGCATATGCCGTTAATTCAGGAACGCAAAGAGCGGATGCTTTCCTATCCGCATGAAGATGTATATCAAAAATCCGGAGATGGATTGCGGCTTCATGCCGTTTATTTTCCACAGGATGATAATAAGATGGTGATCTGTTTTCATGGATATACCGGACAGGCTATGAGTGATTTCTGCGGGTTATCTGATTATTATTTATCCCGTGGATACAGTATGCTGCAGGTAGATCAGCGGGCGCATGGAGAAAGCGAAGGGGAGTATATTGGCTTTGGATGTCTGGATCGGATTGACGCCTGTGCCTGGATCGATTGGGCCATTCGTCAATGTGGGGATGAGGTAAAGATCATTCTGCATGGAATTTCTATGGGCGCGTCTACAGTATTGATGACCAGCGGTCTGCAGCTGCCGACCCAGGTAAAAGGGGTGATTTCCGACTGCGCATTTACCTCGCCAAAAAAAGTATTTACCCATGTGCTGCATTCCATGTACCATATGCCGGCATTTCCAATTATGCAGATCACAGATTCCATAAACCGGAAAAAAGCCGGATATGGTCTGGATGAGTGTAATGCTGCCAGAGAAGTGCGTAAAGCAAAAATTCCAATTCTTTTGATTCATGGAGATGCAGACACTTTTGTTCCTTGCAGCATGTGTGACGAAATCGAAGAAAACTGTGCATCTGAAACAACAAAATTAATCATTCGTGGGGCCGCTCATGCAGAGAGCTACTATAAAGATATGGAAGCTTATGAACATGCGATGACGGAATTTTTAGAAGGGGTTATGAAATCATGAAAACAAGAAAAGGTTATAAAGTATATCCGCTGACAACCGCGCAAAAATTTCACTTTTATTATTTGAATTTTTGTCCGAAAAAAGAAGTATTAAATATTGGCACAAGTTTGACGATTCAGGTGGATTTGGACTGGAATGTGTTAAGAGAATGCATCTATAAAGCTTATGAACGAAACGAATGTATGCGTGTACGATTTACATCGGATAAAGACGGGACATGGTATCAGTACATCGTCGATCAGGAAGACCGCGAGATTGAGTTTGTAGATTTTACAGGTAAAACTATGGAAGAAGCGGAGCAGACGATGCGTGCATGGACACGCGTTCCATTTGTGGAAGAAGATATCCCGATGAACAAGGTTGTTATGATAAAGACGCCGGATGGTTTTTGCGGTGTATATCTGCTGTCAGACCATCGTATGATGGATGCGCAGTCTTTAATCTGCTTCCTGCGGGATATTATTGAGCTGTACAGCAACCGGATGTATGAAGATGTTCCATATCCAAAGGACATGTCTTCTTATATCGAACAGATACAAAAAGATCTGGCATACGAAGGCAGTAAGGCACAGGCAAGAGACGAAGCCTTTTTCCATAAGCTGATCGAACAATCCGAACCAATTTATAACGGGATCGACGGCAGCGGGAGACTTGAGATGGAACGTGAAAAATCGGGCAATCCAAACTTGCGGGCAGCGGTCAATGTATCGGACTCTGTAGATGCAGATATTGATATCTTCCATTTGGAAGAGGAACCGACAAAACGGCTGATGAATTTTTGCGAAAAATACCATGTATCGTTAACATGCCTGCTTTTGATGGGTCTTCGGACATATTTCCAAAAAATGAACGGAAATGATGATGTATCTATTAATACCGCAATTGCAAGACGCGCGACATTAAAAGAAAAAAAATCCGGTGGTACGAGAATCCATTCTTTCCCGTTCCGAACGATTATTACGGAGGACCGAACGTTTCTGGATGCCATATACGAAATTCGTGACCGCCAAAATGAAATGTTCCGTCATGCAAACTATGATCCGGTTGCTTATTTTGCATATCGCAGTAAAATATATCCAAATGCTCCGGGACAGACCTATGAACCGATGGCGTTAACTTATCAGCCAATGACGCTTCAGGACGAAGGGCTGGAAAAGCTGGGCGGTATCCAGTACAAGACAAAATGGTATTCTAACGGAGCCACGACGCAGGGCATGTACCTTACGGTTATGCATCGCCCGGAAGATAATGGACTGGACTTTAATTTTGAACATCAAATACGCGCTGTCAGCAGAAAACAGTTAGAGTATTTATATTACTATCTGTGTAAAATCATGTTCAAGGGCGCAGAAAATCCAAATCTCTCCGTAGGAGAAATTATTAAATTGATTTAGCAAAAATAATTCGGATGAAAATGATTGTAAAGCCAGCGGAAAAAAACACGTAAAATGGAGTGGAAAAAGAAAAGAGGAATCTGAAATGTTTGAAAAATTAGCAGAAATTATCAGTAATTATGTAGAAGTCAATCCGGCTGACGTAAAACCGGAGTCACGCTTTATGGAAGACTTAAAGTTTACATCTTTTGACTTTATGAGCATGCTTGGCGAACTGGAAGATGAATTTGATATTGAAATCGACCAGCAGGAAGCAGCGCAGATTCGTACGGTGCAAGAAGCCGTTGATTATCTGGAAAAGCTATCAGCATAAGCATTCGACAGCAGAAAAAGGAGGACAACTGTTATGGTTTGCAACACAATTCGTGAGATTATCGTACATGCACAGCAGGAATTTGGCGATCAGGATGCGATTCGTTATAAAGTAAAAAAAGATGTGGTAGAAGCAAAATCGTTCACGCAATTAAAGCAGGACAGTGAAAGCTTTTCTTGTGTATTAAAAGCGCTCGGGGAACAGGGAAGCCATATTGCTATGACAGGCATGACTTCTTATGAGTGGATCGTTGCATATTTCGGCGTCGTAAATTCCGGCAGCGTGGCAGTTCCGCTGGATGTATCGCTTCCGGCTGAAGAAATGTGTGAACTGGTCGATCGTGCAGATGTGACGGTGTTTATTATAGATGAAATTCGTAAAGATGTACTTGCTATTGTAAAAGAACGCTGTCCAAAGTTAAAATATCTGATTTCCATGCAGCAGGAAGAAAGTACCGATGATATCTTATCATTTTGGCAGCTGTTACAAGAACATGCAGGCAGCTTCGATCATTGGGCAAATCCTGAAGCGCTTTGTACGATCATGTTTACCTCAGGAACAACCGGAAAGAGCAAAGGCGTAATGCTTACGCAGCGTAATATGGCAGAGAACGCAACCTGTCTGGATATGAAGATTCCGGAAAGAACCGTTGTGCTTTCCGTATTGCCGATTCATCATGCTTACTGTCTGAGTATGGATATTTTAAAAGGAATTTCACTCGGAAGCGTTATCTGCATCAACGATTCACTGATCCGGGTTGCGAAAAATATCAAACTGTTTGAGCCAAATATGATACTTATGGTACCGCTTATGATCGAAACGCTTGCAAAGAAACTGGAAGAAGCGGCGGCGCTTCCGCCTGAAATCGTGAAAAAGGAAGTGTTTGGCGACCAGCTGCATACGATCTGCAGCGGCGGCGCATATCTGAATCCGGACCTGATTGATTTGTTTGAAAAATACGGCATTACGATTCTGCAAGGCTATGGGATGACAGAATGCGCACCAGTAATCAGTACAAATCTAAGCTGGGATATCCGCAAAGATACGGTAGGAAAGCTAATGCCTAACTGCGAAGCAAAAACCGTCGACAACGAATTGTGGGTACGCGGCAGCAGCGTGATGCAGGGATATTACAATATGCCAGAAGAAACAGAAGAAACACTCGTAGACGGATGGCTGCGCACCGGGGATCTGGGATATGTGGATGCGGATCATTACATTCATTTAACCGGACGTTTAAAAAATCTTATTATAACGAAAAACGGTGAAAACGTATCACCTGAAGAGCTGGAAAATAAGATTGGTTCTGACCGTCTCGTACAGGAAATTCTTGTCAGAGACGCGCAAGGCGTCATAGAAGCAGAAATTTTCCCGGATTATGAATATGCACAGAAAAAAGAGATTGCAGACATTCCGGCAAAGCTTCAAAAACTCATTGATGCCTATAATCAGACAGCTCCTGCACATAAAAAAATATATAGTCTCAAAGTACGCGAGACAGAATTTGATAAGACTCCTTCTAAGAAGATTAAAAGATATTAAATATAATTTCTGCAAGAGTAACAGCAGGTGAAATTGGTACTGAATTGAAACAGGAAGTCAAGAAAAGGCTTCCTGTTTTTTTGCGCCCATTTTTGGCATGAGCGCGGGAAAGAATGCATACTGGAATACCCTCAAATTGTCCGTTTTAAACAGTTTATTAAAAAAACAGCATATTTTGCCTGAAATAATAGAAGTATTTACAACTTATACTACTATCATATTCTTTTTGCGTGCTTAATCTGTCAAAAACATATTACAAATTTAAAAATTTTTGTTGAAATTTGTCAATAAATAGTGTATGATATAACAGTAACTACAAATAGAACCGTACTACTGGGAAAGGAAGGAGCAACAATGAAAAAACAGTTTTTAAAACGTGGCTTTTGGGGAAAAGCCATAGCGCTGTCGTTATCATTGATAACAGCAGTATCGGCATTGCCGGCAGGCAATGTACTGGCAGCGGCCAGTTCATCGACATCTTCAGGGACTACAAGGATATCTGTACATGATCCATCTATTTACTATGATGAGGGTCAGGACGCGTATCATATCTTTGGTTCCCATATGGCACAGGCAACTTCGAAAGACCTGAGAAACTGGTCTGGGATTGGGACACAGGGATATGAAAATAAGACGCTGTATGCCAGTGAAAATGTAGAAGGAACCTATTATGTTCAGAACAAATTCAGTAAATTATATCTGGACGTTGCAGATGGCTCTGCGGATAACGGAGCAAATATCCGGCAATGGGATTTTAATGGTTCTGAAGCGCAGAAATTCCGCTTTGTATCTACCGGAGACGGATATTATTATATTCTTACCGGAGCTTCAGGCTACAAGGGCTGCATAGACGTTAATGAAGGCGCTGCCGCGGATGGAACAAATATTCAGCAATGGCAATACGGAAATGGTGAAATGCAAAAATACCGTATCGTGCAGCAGGCAGACGGCACTTACTCGATTTTGACAAAAGTAAGCGGATGCAAGTCCGGGCTGGATGTATATGAATGGTCTGAAGAACCGGGCGGAAATATTACACAATGGAATTTCTGGGGCGGAGACTGTCAGAAATGGAATCTGATAGAAGCAGGAACGAATACCGGAAGTTCAACATCCGCAAATAACGAGCCATTGGAACACGCATTGGCATCGCCGTTTTTATGGGCAGGATATAATGACCAGGATTGTTCCGGCGGTCATGCTGTATGGGCTCCGGATATTATTTACAATCCGGATTATACCTGGAATGATGGCAGCAAAGGCGCTTATATGATGTATTATTGTACATCTTCTACCTATATACGTTCCTGTATTGCCTACAGCGTATCCAAAACATCTACAGGCCCGTTCTCCTATGTAGATACGATTATCTATTCGGGATTTACAGAGGGCGACAATGTAGTCAGAACAGAATCAAATCTGGGCGTAAAGGAAGTAAATACAAACTATAGAAATACAAATATACCAAAACTGATCGATCAGGGTAAATTAAATGGTGCAAGAACCGGATGGTTCGTCGACGGCGCTTACAATAATACATTGTTCCCGAATGCGATTGACCCGACGATTCTGTATGATAAAAATGGCGCATTATGGATGACTTATGGTTCCTGGTCCGGTGGTATTTATATTCTGCAGCTGGATAAAGCAACCGGACAGCCGATGTATCCAAAGAACAATAACGGACTTACAGACGGTTATTTTGGTACAAGAATTGCAGGAGGTTATACAAAGTCAGGCGAGGCTCCTTATATTCTGTATGATGCAGCGAGTGATTACTATTATTTATATGTAACCTATGGCTGGCTCGGCGTTGACGGCGGATACCATATGCGGTTGTACCGTTCCAAAACAATTAACGGCAATTATTTGGATGCAGCCGGACGTTCGGCTGTTTTCGATAATAAAGATACAAATCAGGCAGAAAGAGGCGTGAAAGTCATGGGCAATTACGATTTTTCTACCTTATCTGTCGGATATAAATCTGCAGGACATAACTCTGCATTTATCGATACAGACGGTCAGATGTATTTAGTAAACCATACACGCTTTAATGGTGGTACAGAATTTCATGAAGTGCGTGTGCATCAGCAGTTTTTAAATGAGGACAAATGGCCGGTAACAGCTGTTTACGAATATCTTGGCAGTAAGATTTCAAACAATGGCTATAGCATGTCTGATATGGCAGGCGTTTATGAATTTGTAAATCATGGGACAGATGCGTCTACGGCAAATGTAGGCATGTTGGAAACGAAAAAAGTGACGCTTACAAGTGATGGAAAAATTACCGGTGATGTGAATGGTACATGGAGCCATACACCTGGAACTTATTACTGTCAGATGTCCATTGGCGGGGTTGACTATAAAGGAGTATTCTTTAAGCAAAAAGACGAGACTACGGGACATAACGAACGTATGACATTTACTTTAATTGGCTCTAATAATGAAACAATCTGGGGAAGCAAAACGACAGTTGATATTGCTGGCGTGGAAGGAACCTTCTATATTAAAAATGTAAATTCCTTATTATGCCTGGATGTTGTAAACGGCAGCAATGAAAACAATGCGAATATCCAGCAGTGGCTTTATAATGGCGCGGATGCACAGAAGTTTAAAATTGTTGCTGACGGCGATGGATATTATCATATTTTAACCGGAGCATCCGGATATACAAAGTGTTTGGATGTGGCTGGAAAAAGCGCAGCGGATAATGCCAACATTATTCAGTATACATATAACGGCGCTGCCAACCAAAAATTTAAGATCGAACGTCTGGCAGACGGCGCCTATGCGCTGTTGACCGGAGCCAGCAATTATCGCTCTGGATTAGATGTATATGAATGGAGCACACAGCCGGGCGGAAATATTGCACAGTGGGAGTATGCCGGAAGAGACTGTCAGAAGTGGATTCTGGAACCGGCAGGTTAAAGTATAGAAAATGAAACAGTCATAATGAAACAAATCAGGAATATCAGGAGGTATCAGTATGAAAGCCTGTTGCAGCAGTTTTACATGTTCATCTTCAGATGACAAACATTTTATCGGAAGAACTTATGACCAGTATGGAGATATCAGCACAAATAAAATCGTCATTATTCCGAAAAATTATGAAATTTTATTGACTTTTCAAACAAACGAAAGTAATCGTAAGCAAACGGTAGATTATGCAATGGTTGGAATGAATGTTTCCATGCTTGGCACGCCGCTATTGACAGAAGGGATGAATGAGCAGGGATTAATGGGAACATTGCTGTTTTTTCCGCATTTTGCAAAATTTGACACAAAGAAAGCTGAATATACCGTAAATTCCGGATTAATGCTTCCGTTTGTTTTAGGAAAGTCAAAAAATATCGAAGAAGCTGTTCAGCTTATGAATAATATTAATGTTATTAATGAGCTAAATACAGGGTTGGATTTGCCATGTCACTATATGTTTTCGGATCGGACCGGCGAATCTGTAGTTGTAGAGCCGCTGGAAAACGGATTGAAAATTTACCGCAGCGAAATCGGCGTATTGACGAATGCTCCTACTTATGAATGGCAAAAGATTAATCTTTGCAATTATTTAGGGACGTCAAATCTGGCACGTGATCCGCAAAAAGTAGTAAATTACACAATCAGTGAATTAGGAGAAGGCTCTGGCTACTTAGGGCTGCCAGGAGACTATACGCCTGTTTCAAGATTTGTTCGGCTTGCATTTTCAAAAAATTTTATGCCAACGCCGGTAGATGAAATAGATGCAGTAAATAAAATGTTTAATGTATTTGAATGTGTAGATGTTCCAGAAGGGGCTATTTATACGCCGCCAGAGGAGAGGTCGCCGTATCACGAGAAAACGTTGTGTACTTCTGTGATGTGTGCAGAGAGCCTGAAATATTATTTTTCAACATCTACCAACTGCAGAGTTTGCTGTATCGATTTAAGTAAAGAATTAAATAATACAAGTACGGCGCTAAAAGAAATATCTATTCCATTTGAACAGGATATTTTAAATCTAAACTAATTTTTAGATTTGAACACATTTCTGTTTTTTGAAATCTGTTTATATAAAAACAGAACAAAAAACTTCTTGCCGGCCCGATGATTTTAGTTTTCATTGGGCTGAGCAAGAAGTTTTTTTCATTGGGCTGAGCAAGAAGTTTAGTTTTCATTGGGCTGAGCAAGAAGTTTAGTTTTCATTGGGCTGAGCAAGAAGTTTA
>CAJUBQ010000080.1:0-9955 GCA_910584595.1 uncultured Eubacterium sp. | reverse complement strand
TTTTCATTGGGCTGAGCAAGAAGTTTTTTTTCATTGGGCTGAGCAAGAAGTTTTTTTTCATTGGGCTGAGCAAGAAGTTTTTTTCATTGGGCTGAACAAAAAGAATTTAAAGTTAGCTATTGACTGTACAGTTACTGTAAGGTTTATGATAATAAAAAATAAAAAAGGAGTCCAAATATGAAACATTTCAAACAGACATGTATGATCGCTGCCAGCGCCGCAGCTACGGCAGGAACGTTATGGTTTTTCCTGGGGAAGAAAATAAAAATGCTGTATACATCCTTAAATAGTTTTAAGGATGAGAATTTAGCACATACATTTCAGCATACCCCTGAAATACAGCCTACGAAAAAAATTAACAAAGGCGAATGCGTATTTCAGTTTTTGAAGGAAGAAAACTGTACGTTACCGCAAGATTTTCTCTTTCAAGAGCATAGTTATTCTTCGGAAAGCTTTCTCAAAGATACAAAGACGACTGCCATACTGGCAATAAAGGATGATGTTATAAAGTATGAAAAATATTTTTCAGGAGGAGATGAAAGCACCTTGTTTTCTTCCAATTCTATGGGGAAATCTTTTGTATCTGCTCTAATGGGAATTGCAGTAGCGCAAGGGTATGTAGACCATATATCAGATCCGATTGGAAAATATATTCCGGAGTTTGTTGGAACCGAGCTGGAAAATATCCCTGTTCGAGCATGCCTTCAGATGGCATCAGGAATAGATTTTGATGAGGAAAAGGATATGAGCGGATTTTCGATGCGCACATTATTAGGATTTCCTGCGATAAAAATAATTGCAAAGTACGGGATACAAGAACCTCCTTATACATACCGCAGATATCTAAGTATCAATACCGAAATCTTAGGGCAGATCATTACAAATGCTACCGGCTGCAGCCTTGCAGAATATATGGAACATACATTGTGGAGACGGATTGGCGCAGCCCATGACGCATACTGGACGTTGAGCAATGGCAAGGAGCTGGCAATGGGGGGATTAAGCATTACACTCAGAGACTATGCACGTTTTGCAAGGCTGTATCTTATGAATGGAGTTTATAACGGAGAGCAGATTTTACCAAAGGAATGGATACGGGACAGTATGGATGTTCATGAAGCCTATTCGAAGCCAGGATCAAATTTTGATGCTTATAATGCGATCGGGTATGGATATCAGTGGTGGATACCGGAAGGAAATCAAGGAGAGTTTATGGCGATAGGCGTCTATGGACAATGGATTTATGTCAATCCGGCGCATAATGTCATCATTGTAAAAACGAGTGCGGATCCGGATTTTATGGAAAAAGGATACGAGTTAAAGCATGTGGAATTTTTCCGGGCAATTGCAGACAGCTTATCCTGATATACAGATATATTCACATAAGACTCAGAGGAAAGGAAAAGATTAATGGAAAACGAAAATGTATATTTAAAACCGGTAACGCTGAAAAATATTTTGAAATTTGCAGTTCCAACAATCGCGATGACTGTATTTATGTCTTTTTATACAATGGTGGACGGTTTGTTTGTGTCAAATTTAATCAGTACAAATGCACTTTCAGCGATTAACCTGACGGCGCCGATCATTCAGCTGGTCACTGCGATCTCTACCATGCTTGCTACCGGAGGCAGCGCGGTGATTATGAAAAAGATGGGAGAACACAAAAGTGAGGAAGCAAAAGAAGACTTTACCTTTTTGATTATAGTAAATGTTATCGTAGGCTTTTTTATGTGTACGATCGGATACCTCGTCATGGACCATATTTTTACAGGAATGAATCTGTCTGCTGATGTGGAAGGATACTGTGTAGAGTATTTAAGCCGTTATCTTATATTTACCGTACCGATTCTTTTGATGAACAATTTTACGCTTTATATGATTGCCAGTGAAAAAGCGACGCTTTCTTTGATATGCTCCGTAACGGGCGGCGTGTTGAACATGGCGCTTGACTACGTATTTATTGCCGTATTCCATATGGGAATCAGCGGAGCGGCAATTGCAACAGGACTTGGATATTCTGTTACTGCGGTTGTAGGATTATTTGTTTTCAGCCGGAAAAAGAATCTGCTGCATTTTAAAAAACCTGTATTTCGGTTCAAAGTTCTGCTTCATGCGTCCACAAACGGATGTTCTGAAATGGCGACAGCGCTTGTTACAGGAATTATTACGATGATGTTTAACTGGACGATGCTTCATTATGTTGGAGAAGACGGAGTTGCGGCTGTTACCATTATTATGTATGTGTTAATGTTTGCAAGCTCCTTGTATACAGGATATTCATATGGAGTTGCGCCAATGCTGAGTTATTATTATGGGGAACAAAACGATGCGAAGCTGAAAAAACTTGTTACGCTTAGCTTAAAAGTGATTGCCGTCATTTCTGTGGCGACAATTGCAGCTTCGTTATTGTTGACAAAACCATTAGTATCTGTCTTTGCCCGGCCGGATAACCCTGTATATGATCTGGCCGTAACAGGAAACCGGATTTGTTCGGCAGCGCTTCTTTTTATTGGATTTAATATTTTTGCCAGCGGTATGTTTACTGCGTTATCCAACGGAATAGTTTCGGCTGTTTTGGCCTTTTCCAGATCCTTTGTATTTATGCTGATTACGATGATCGTACTTCCTGTTATCATCGGTGTAACCGGCATCTGGCTGGCGACACCGGCAGCAGAGCTTATGGCGCTTGCATTATCCGCTTTTATGTTTTTGAAATACAGGAAAAGATATCGGTATTAATGATAAAAATGGTTTACAAATCAATTATACAGGCGCATAATAGATTATACAACAGTATAATCAAGAGGAGGATTATTTTATGTGCCGTATCATGAAAAAACTTGGGGAAGCGGAACTGGAAATCATGCAGGTAGTTTGGAATGAAAATCATCCGCTCACTTCCAACTATATTTTAAAGCAGTTACAGGGACGCAGAAAATGGAAGCTTTCTACACTGATGACTTCTTTATCACGCCTGTCAGACAAGGGGTATTTAAGCTGCGACCGTTCTACCGGAAGCAACCTGTACACGTTTATGATATCAGAAAATGAGTACCGAACAAAAGAAAGCAGACACTTTCTGGAAAAGCTGTATAACAATTCGATACAAAATATGGTCGCAACGCTATATCACAATCAGGAATTGGATACAGATGATATCAAAGAACTCAGAGATTTTCTGGATGAACTAAAGGAGGCGGAGCAATGACAGATTCTTTTGTTTCAAATATTTTTTTAGACGTGTTCGAAGTTTCTGTGCCGGTCAGTATCATTGTTGCTGTACTGCTTTTGTTTGGCTCATTTTTTAACAAGCGTTATGCCGCAAAATGGAAATATCGTATTTGGATCTTTCTGGCATTATGGTTGCTGTTTCCATTTGTTAAACTTGCGGCTGGCACAGATACATTGCTGCAGATTTTTACGCAATATTTTGCAAAACATGAATCCGGGCAGATACAGACTGCAGCTATTGAAAAAGCTCCTTACCGATACATTTCCGTCGAGGTTCCGAAACAAATGACGATTCCGGTTGCAGTACGGTCGGAAGAAGACGGTATGCAGATGTCCGTTCTTGATATTCTGGCTTTGGTTTGGCTGGCAGGCAGTATTAGTTTTATGACCATACATTTATTAGGATACCTGCATGGGAAACGTCTTATCATGCAGCATGGAATTTCAGTAGAAGACAAACAGATTCAGGATATTTTTCTGAAGTTAAAAGAAGAATTGCATATTAAGAGACTGCCGTCCGCTGTAAATTCGAAAAAGGCTTTTAGTCCTATGATGATCGGTTTTTTTCATCCGGCGCTTGTACTGCCGGATCTGCAGCATCCGGCACAGGAGATGTATTTTATTTTAAAACATGAACTTGTACATTTCAAACGCCGGGACGTATTTATAAAACTCTTGTTTACAGCAGCAAATGCTGTCTGCTGGTTTCAGCCGTTGATCTGGCTGATGGTCAAAGAAGCGTCTGTTGATATGGAGATTTCCTGCGATGAGCTTGTAATGCAGGGAGCAGATGATTGTATGCGCAGCGCATACACGGAAACGCTTTTAAATACGATGCACAGACAATGCAAAAAGAAAACGGTTTTGTCTACACAGTTTTATGGAGGAAAGCAGGTTATGAAGAAGCGGTTCCAAAGCATTTTAAGCAAAGTGAAAAAGAAAAATGGCAGGATCGTATTTGTGGTATGTTTACTGGCAGCAGTGGCGCCTGGCACAATCGCAGGCTGTACGATTTCTTCTCAATCATCACAGGATACTTTGCCAAACAAGCAAAGAAAAGAAAAACTGCCAGAACAGACGACAGGCAAATTGCAGAGTGATGTTCATAAGACAGATCCGGCTTTGTTGGAAACAGGGATTTCAAACGGAAACGAAATGGAAATATCCGCAGAACCTAAAAAAATGCTTAATGTTACAAAAGAAGGGCTGACCGAACAAAAAGAAGCATCTCTGATTGTAGGAGACGGATTTTCTTTTTACCTGACGGATGATGAATGGCAGCAGGCAGGCGAACAAGAGTGGAGGGCAGTGAACAACTCCAAAGTCCATATCTGGTTTTCACTTTTTAAAGATCAATCAGCTGATACACTCGTGCAGCAGTTAGCATATGAGGGATATGTGACGAAGGAAGATCGTTTGGAAAAGCGGATGGGCGACATTATCAACCAGGTGGAACTGAAAGATGATGGAGAGGATTTATGGTGTATTTTCTATTGTTATCCTTTGGAAGCGGAAGAAGGATGGGGCAGGACTCTGCATGTCATAGCGGATACATTTGCGGTTTCAAAATCTTTCTCTGGCAGACAGACAGCAGGTCAAAGCGACAGACCCTCCGGCACAGCGCTTAGCACAAAAGACCGGATAGAGATTCAGACGATTATTACAGAGTTTTCTTCCCTTTATTTTTGCGGAGAAACAGAGGGACTTAAAAATTATCTGGCAGATTCCTTCCGTGAAGATGTTACGGCTTACCAAAGTGATGGAACCGTCAGCGATTTTACGATCAAAGGATTGTATGCGATGGATGAGAATCGTTTAGCCGGAGGTAATTATATCGTATCTTTAGAATTTAGAGACAGTATGAATGCGGATACATTGTGGTATTTAACGTTTGAATTTGCTAAACAAAAAGACGGATGGAAGATTTTGTGGTATGGTTTAGAAGCATAAGTTGATTCTTATATCATATGGATTTTATTTTTGAGCGTGTTTGAAAATTACCAAACACGCTCTTACTTCCGATGCAGCCTTGCTTGCTCAGTCTCACGCTGAAAAGCCATCCCTCCATCATTATAGTAAACCATTCGTTTTATATCAGACATATTTCATATAATTACGCTCACGAATTTTGTGTATATCCTCAATTGTAAAATCCGGGCTGATTTCCAATGTACCTGTCATGATTCCCCACCTCCCAATAATACCGACGGATTCATAATTTCAATATCTTTATAGCTTTCCAGATGTGTGATTGCCGGCGCACCCTTTATTTTTCATACGCTCTGGAGCATCTCTGTTGCAAATAGCTTATGACAGACGTATCTAAATATACTTTGAACTTTCTTCCCATAATATTTCACTTCTTTTCTTGCTATATCAGCATCAATTCTCTCCTTAACAATCTGAATCTGTACATTTTTATCGGATATTCAAGTTTATGTTATACACTGGAAACCATGCTGATTACTCGTACACTGCCAAAGTCTGTTTCACCCCCCTTCTTCTGGCCAACCCATACTTTGACAAATGCAATTCCTAATCTTTATATCTGCTGCATTTAATTTTAAATGCGGATTTATCAGTCAGGCATACTTTAATCACATCCATTGTATCCTGTACTTCCAAGTCTGCTATTGGAAGGCAGTCCGTTTCATTCAATAGATCAAACAGCCTATCTTTAAATTCATTTAAACTCATTTTTCTCCCATCCTCTGTAAACATTCGTTATTTTATTATAGTCATCTTTCTGACTATAGTCAAGCATAGGACTGTATTTTATGCTTACACTATAAAAAGGAGGGGCTATCAAATGATACAATATCATCCTTTCTGGAAAACACTGAAAGATTCAACCGAAACAACCTATACGCTCATCCATAAGTACCATATTTCCAGTGCCACAATAGATAAACTGCGCAATAATAAACCCTTGAACACTACAACGTTGAATGACCTTTGCAGGATTTTACACTGTAAACTGGAAGAAGTCGCCGAATACGTACCGTCTGAATCAGACCAATTCTTATAAACTTTCAGATATGATGTCTCATAGCCTTTGAAAAAAACCCCCTGTACATAATGAAAGAAAATATGTATTTCAAAATTTAAAACAGGGGGATACATATAAATATTACCCTGCCATAATGCAGCCCCAAAAACAACGAGTGCGTGCCTGTATGCTTTTTGGAATCCATGTAATCGGTTATCATACACTTTACCTGCTTTTCCAACTTTTTCTCCTGGAAGGACAGAAAGTTTATTGACATTCCCGACGAATGTGCTAGAATAAAACATGTGTGAATATATCAATGCAGAAAAAGGATGGTTTTCACAATGAGAAAACAAGCATTATCATTATTAGTTGAAAATACTTCCAGTGTCTTAAGCCATGTTTCCGGCCTGTTCAGCCGGCGCGGCTATAATATTGACAGTATTTCCGCCGGTGTTACCGCAGATCCGCGTTATACAAGAATAACCATCGTATCGAGCGGGGATAAGCTGATTCTGGAGCAGATTGAAAATCAGCTTGCAAAGCTGGAAGATGTTTTGGACATTAAAAAACTGGAAGCAGGAAGCTCTGTAACAAGAGAATTGATCTTGGTCAAGCTTCGTGTACAGGAATCCAGCCGTCAGGAGATATTAAGTGTGATTGAAATTTTCCGTGGAAAAGTCGTAGATGTTACACGGGATTCCATGGTAATTGAACTTACAGGAAATCAGGACAAGCTGAGCGCTTTTTTAGATCTTGTATCCGGCTTTGAGATTCTTGAATTAGCTAGAACCGGAATAACTGGCTTAACCAGAGGTTCTTCCGATGTTACATATTTAGAATAATTTAGGAGGCTAAAAAATGGCAAACAAAATTTATTATCAGGAAGACTGTAACCTTTCCTTATTAGAAGGCAAGACAATTGCAATCATTGGCTACGGCAGCCAGGGACATGCACATGCACTGAATCTGAAAGATTCCGGATGCAATGTCATTATCGGCTTATATGAAGGCAGCAAATCAAAGGCAAAGGCAGAAGCGCAAGGACTGAAAGTATACAATACAGCAGAAGCTGCGAAACTGGCAGATATTATTATGATCCTGATTAATGATGAAAAACAGGCTGACATGTACAAAAATGATATCGAACCAAATCTGGAAGCAGGCAACATGCTGATGTTTGCGCATGGGTTTAATATCAATTATGGAACAATCGTTCCTCCAAAGGACGTCGATGTAACGATGATCGCTCCAAAGGGACCTGGACATACCGTTCGTTCCGAATATCAGGAAGGCAAAGGCGTTCCTTGTCTTGTAGCAGTAGAGCAGGATGCAACCGGAAAAGCGCTTGATCTTGCGTTAGCATATGCATTAGGAATCGGTGGTGCAAGAGCCGGCGTTTTGGAAACAACCTTCCGTGTAGAGACAGAAACAGATCTTTTTGGTGAGCAGGCAGTATTATGCGGCGGTGTATGCGCACTGATGCAGGCTGGCTTTGAGACTTTATGCGAAGCAGGATATGATCCTAGAAATGCATATTTTGAATGTATCCATGAGATGAAGCTGATCGTAGATCTGATTTATCAGTCTGGTTTTGAAGGCATGCGCTATTCGATTTCCAATACTGCAGAATATGGCGATTATGTAACAGGTCCAAAGATTATTACAGAAGAAACAAAAGCAACAATGAAGAAAATTCTTTCCGATATTCAGGACGGTTCTTTTGCAAAAGAATTCCTGCTTGATATGTCTCCTGCAGGACGTCAGGTACATTTCAAAATGATGCGTAAAAAAGCAGCAGAACATCCGTCAGAAGAAGTAGGAAAGGAAGTTCGTAAGCTGTACAGCTGGAATGATGAAGACAGTAAGCTCATCAATAATTAATAAACCGGAATCTGATTCTTATTCTTAAAGATTTCAGAAAATGATTTTGAATGTAACGGTTATAAATACAGTTCTGATTATTAAAATCAGGACTGTATTTTGTTTTAAAGTTATTATCTGGAAATTTGAACAGTTGCTTTTTAAACTTGTTACATATAATATTAAGATCAATGATAAGCAGGTGTTTTATGGTCACGGATTTTTCAAGCGGAAAAGTATCGCGCAATATTATCAGTCAGGCGATCCCTTTGACTCTGGCGCAGCTTGTACAGCTTATGTACAATATTGTTGACCGCATATATATCGGTCATCTTTCAGACACAGACAATATGGCCTTAACTGGAATCGGCCTTACATTTCCTGTCATAACTATCATAGCGGCATTTACAAGTCTGTCAGGCACAGGAGGAACGCCGTTGTTTTCGATTGCCAGAGGGCGCGGGCAAGAGGAATATGCAGAAAAAATCATGGGAAATGTATTTACTCTGCTGCTTGGTTCTTCAGTTATTATTTTCTTTTTTTGTTATTTGTTTCGAAAACCGATTTTATATATTTTTGGAGCGAGCGATGCTTCTTATTTGTATGCAGATGAATATTTGCAAATTTACCTGCTTGGCGTGGCATGTTCTATGTTAGCAACAGGGATGAATGGTTTTATTAATGCACAGGGATTTCCGGGAATCGGTATGCTGACAACTGTGATCGGTGCAGTGTTAAATCTGATCTTAGATCCTGTTTTTATTTTTATGCTGCATATGAACGTACGCGGGGCTGCGCTTGCTACCGTTATCAGTCAGACAGTCTCCGGTATCTGGGTCATTCGGTTTTTGACAGGAAAAAAATCTTTGCTAAAGCTTAAATTATCCAACCTGAAGCTGAATCGTAAACTTGTTCGTAATATTTTGTCTCTTGGAACTTCTGGCTTTATTGTACAGGCTACGAACGCACTTGTACAGATCGTATGCAATATCACACTCCAAACTTATGGAGGAGATTTATATGTCGGCATTATGACTGTTTTAAATTCTGTCAGAGAGTTTTTATCGCTGCCGGTCATGGGAATCACAAGCGGCTGTCAGCCGATTCTCGGATATAATTATGGAGCAGGGAAACTTTCCCGTGTGAAGGAAAGCATTCGTTTTACCGCGTTGATTGGCATTGCTTATACGCTGCTTGCATGGGGGCTTGTCATGCTTATTCCCAATCTTTTGTTTTCTGTTTTTACCAATGATGTTTCGATGGCGCAGTCTGGTACGAAAGCGCTGCATTTATATTTTTTCGGGTTTTGTTTTATGGCGTTTCAGTTTTCAGGACAGAGCACATTTCAAGCGCTTGGATATGCGAAACGTTCCATATTCTTTTCCCTGTTTCGAAAGGTTATCATTGTAGTTCCGCTGACAATTTTTCTTCCGGCCGCCGGCTTTGGAGTGGATGGTGTGTTTTTGGCAGAGCCAGTGTCTAATTTGATCGGTGGGCTGGCCTCTTTTGGGACGATGTGGGTAACTGTTTACCGAAAATTAGGAATAGAAATAGAATAATGTAAACTTCCAGTTTACATTTCGTATAGAAACAGCATTTTTGGCGTTTTGGAAACTTTTTAATCGTTTGGATATTATGAAACTATATGGTGTGAAAGCTATAAATTTGAATATATAAGAAGCAGGAGAAAAATAATCAGGCATGTATTGCAATGATTGCAGGGAAGAATATTAAGGAAGTTTATACGCATTGGTCTGGTGGGCGAACAGCTCCACCCGGGGCACGTCCCCATAAGCGCGAACTTAAGCGGAAACGCAACAATTTACAAAAAGTGTTACATTCTGGCTACTCGGACGCTGTGAGAGAAAA
>CAJUBQ010000079.1 GCA_910584595.1 uncultured Eubacterium sp. | reverse complement strand
TTGGCGACTATAAATGAAAGATAGAATTTATAACATTTCCTTACAAAATGTTATGCGCAATAATATGCAGTCAGACTGTGGCTGGCAGGCGCTTCCTATCAGTCATAGAAAGTTGCTGCAAATAGAAGAATCCAATCAGTGGAGGCAGGTCAGGCTATGCAGAAACTGGATTATGAAAAAATGGGGACAAGGATCCGCCAGCTTCGAAAGGCAAAAGGCTGGTCACAGGATAAGCTTGCAAAAAAATGCGGCATCAGTTTGAATTTTATGGGGCATATTGAACGCGGGACACGGAAGATGAGCATGAATACTTTTGCGAGCCTGTGCAGCGAGCTGGAAACGGACGCAGACGCGTTGCTCTGGGGCGTCACGGAACCATCTGAAACAGCTATGCAGGGAATATGGGGAAAGACAGATGGGAAGGATGACGAAGGCTATTCGATGTATATCAGGATTATGAAGTCGGTGGCGGATATTTTAAAGAGCAGTGGCAGCTTTTAGCAGGCGTGCAGGAAAAGGAAAGGCATATGAAGATCACACAGTTATTTAAGATCTACTGGCCGGACAACGGCGGCGGGATCGCAAAAGTCATGGAAAGCATTGCAGACGTGCTGCCGGAATATGAGCATGAGATAGTCGTATGCCAGGATTCCAGAAAAAAGAAGGGTACAGATGACAGGTACCATGGGGTGGCAGTGCATAGATGCAGGCAGCTCTTTTCGCTTGCATCGACGCCGGTTTCCCTGCGGTTCCTGGAGGAAGTAAAAAAATGCACGAGGGATTCTGACATTGTTATTTACCATTTTCCGTATCCAATGGCAGATCTGGCGGTTTTGCTGGGGATATATTCTGGCAGGCTGGTGGTGTGGTGGCACTGTGGATTTGAAAAATACAGGAAGCTGGCGTTTCTTTACCGTCCTCTTGTCAGGCATACGTTAAATAAGGCAGACTGCATCCTGGTATCTTCTAAGGGGAATTTGAAAAATACAGCGATTCTCCGCGGATATAGGGAAAAATGCAGGGTTATACCTTTTTGTGTCAGCGAGGAATGTCTGCGCAGAGGGAGTGCGCATGCTGCCGGTTTAGATCAGCAAAGGGTATCGCGTCATGCGGGCCAAAAGCGGCAGGTGCATATTTTATTTATAGGCAGGCTGGTCTGGTATAAGGGATGCGACATCCTGCTGAAAGCGTTTGCAAAGATGCAGTATAAGAACTGCAGGCTGGTGATTGTAGGCAGCGGGCCTCTGGAGCAGAAACTTAAGAATCTGGCAGCGTCTTTGAAGCTTGTAGATGTTGAATTTGCCGGGATGGTATCTGAGCACGAAAAAATGCGGCAGATTGGACAGTGTGATTTCCTCGTGCTGCCTTCCGTATCCAGGGCGGAAGCGTTTGCCGTTGTGCAGCTGGAGGCAATGGCCTTTGGCAAGCCAGTGGTTAATACCGCGCTGAAAAGCGGCGTTCCATATGTGAGTGTGGACGGGGTGACCGGTAAAACAGTAAGGCCGGGAAGTATCCAGGAACTGTCAGCGGCGATGGATGAACTGGCGGAAGACGAACAGCTGCGCAGGAGGTATGGCGCCAATGCATTGCAGGTTGTGCAGATGAAATATACACAAGAGCAGATGACAAAAAGATACCGGAAGGTGTTTCAGGAGCTGGCGCCAGGTATGCAGGACTTGCCCCGGCAGGGTGGCAATTATTATGGGACAGACAGACGGGGCTGATAATTATGAAGATTGTATTTGATGGACAGTTGTTTTTAAAAGGGAATAAGACCGGGATTGCATGGAACGCCCATCATATGATCCAGGAGCTGGCAAAGTATCCGGAGAATGAATGCATCATACAGTGCTTTGCCTGGAATTACGAGAAAGGACAGCTTCAAAGGCTGGAAGGGTACCGGGAGTCTGGATGCAGGATCGAGTGCTGCAGATGGTTTAAAAATGCATGGTATAAATATTTATGGGCAGTATTTCCGATGCCGTATCATTTTTTCTTCCCGACACAGGCAGATATAACGCAGTTTTTTAACTTTGCAGTTCCGCCTGGCGTAAGAGGCAAGCGAGTCACGGTCATCCACGATATGGCATACAGATCCTGCCCGCAGACTGTGCATAAGAAAACACGGATCTGGCTGGAACTGACCATGAAAAAAACCTGTCGGCATGCAGACCATATCCTGACAGTTTCCAGGTTCAGTAAAAGGGAAATTATGAAATACCTGCATGTTCCGGGGGAAAAGATCACAGTAGTGCCGAATGCGGTCGATCATGCCGTGTATCATCCCGGCTATACGAAAAG
The DNA here is from genome assembly GCA_910584595.1 of uncultured Eubacterium sp. Classification (GTDB taxonomy): domain Bacteria; phylum Bacillota; class Clostridia; order Lachnospirales; family Lachnospiraceae; genus Eubacterium_J. The sequence goes on along the minus strand of CAJUBQ010000079.1, from coordinate 19,597 downwards.
TCGAATACAGCAGGTGCGGGACAGATTCCGGATCGAAAAGGATTATTTCCTGTATCTGGGAACGATCGAACCGCGCAAAAATCTGGAAAGGCTGATCGGGGCTTATGCAAAACTGTGCAGGGTAATGAAACAAGTTCCGCAGCTGGTGCTGGCAGGTCAGAAAGGCTGGCTGTGTGAAAGGATTTATGAAAAAGCCCGCAGGCTGGATATGGGGAACCGGATCCTGTTTACCGGATATGTCAGTGAGAGAGACAGCCCGGCGCTGATGTGCGGGGCAAAAGCATTCCTGTTTCCGTCTCTGTATGAAGGATTTGGCATGCCGCTTTTGGAAGCGATGGCGTGCGGGACGCCGGTAATTGCGTCAAATACAACGGCGCTGCCGGAGGTGGCAGGCGGCGCTGGCATTCTGGTGGATCCAAAGAGCGAGACGCAGATATGCAAAGCGATGCAGCGGATGCTTATGGACGATGAATGCCGCAGGGAATGCCGCAGGTGCGGTCTGGAGCGGGCGGCAGCGTATACCTGGGCAGGGTCTGCGGAAAAGGTTATGGATGTATATCGCAGATTGCATCATGGGAGTGTATGATGAAATGGCTGAAGATATCCGCTTTGGGCAGACAACAGGATGATGAGGGAGATCAAATTGCAGGTGCGGGGAATGATGACAGGCAGAATAAAAGAAATTTATGCATATCGGGAAATGATATTTTCATTAGTAAAGCGGGATTTGAAAGGCAGGTATAAAGGTTCCGCATTGGGATTTTTGTGGACTTTTTTAAACCCGCTGTTTCAGCTTGCGGTGTATACAATGGTATTTTCGGTGATTATGAGGTCTGACATCAAGGATTATTATCTGTTCTTGTTTGTGGCGCTCATACCATGGATTTTTTTCAGTACATCCGTTACCGGAGGAGCCAGCTGCATTCTTGCGCAGCAGGATATGGTCAAAAAGATCTATTTTCCAAGGGAAGTGCTGCCGGTCTCTTATGTGACGAGCCAGTTTATCAATATGCTGCTCAGTTTTATTGTGATCTTTGCTGTGCTGGCCTTTGCGCGTTATCCGCTGCGGCCACGGGCAGTCCTGTGCCTGCCGGCTGTTATGCTTGTAGAGTATGGGCTGGCCTTGGGGATTACGATGGTTATGAGTGCGGTCACGGTATATCTGCGGGACATGGAGTATGTTCTTGGGATCCTTACGATGGCATGGCAGTTTTTAACACCGGTCATGTATGCGCTGGAGCAGGTGCCAGAGAAGGTCAGATTCTTTTTCTCACTGAATCCGATGACGCATATAATATCTGCGTACCGGGAAATCTTATACTATGGAAAAGCGCCAAGGCTGGAGACGCTGCTGTCAGCATTCCTGACCGGCGTCATTATGCTGGCGGCCGGCTGGGCTGTATTCCAGCGGCTGCAGAGGCATTTTGTGGAAGAATTATAAGCAGTATGGATGTGGGGAAATCGTGGTGCAGCCAAAAAGAGCAGAGGATGTGGAGGGATCATGGTACAGCCGGAAAATGCGATAGAGGTTAGGAATATTACAAAAAATTTTAAGGTGTATCTGGACAAGGGGCATACGCTGAAAGAAAAGATGCTTTTCAGCAGAAGAAGGAGATATGAAGAGCGCAGGGTTTTGGATGGGATCAGCTTTGATGTGAAAAAAGGAGAGTCGGTCGGGCTGATCGGGCATAATGGATGTGGAAAGAGCACGACATTAAAGCTTTTGACAAAGATCATGTACCCGGACAGCGGCACGATACAGATGCATGGGCGGGTGTCCAGCCTGATTGAGCTGGGGGCCGGATTCCATCCGGACATGAGCGGGAGGGAGAATATTTATATCAATGCGTCCATATTCGGGCTGACCAGGAGGGAAATTGACGAACGGTTAAAGAATATTATTTCTTTCTCAGAGCTGGAGGAATATATAGATAACCCGGTGCGCACGTATTCTTCAGGGATGTATATGCGTCTGGCGTTTGCCGTAGCGATTAATGTGGATGCAGATATTCTGCTGATCGATGAGATCCTGGCAGTAGGGGATGCGAGCTTTCAGGCCAAATGCTTCCACAAGATGCGTGAGATCAAAGCAGACGGCACAACGATCGTAATTGTATCCCATTCCCTGGGACAGATCGAAGAAATCTGTGACCGGAGTATCTGGATCGACCAGGGCAGGATACGCCAGGAAGGGATTCCAAGAGAGGTAGGCCGCAAGTATACAGAGTTTATGAGCGGGCATACGCTGCATGCTGTGAAAGAGCAGCCGCAGGAAAAGGAGAAGGATCCTGATTCAGAAAAACAGGGTGCAGACGCGCAGGAAGAAAAGCAGGAAGAAAAAAAACCAATCCGGATCGAAAGCGTTCGTCTGACAGACATAGACGGCACAGAAAAAAACAGTTTCCTCACCGGTGAGCCTGCGGTGCTGGAATGCAGATATGAAGCTCTGGAAACAGACAAGGAAAAGGTATCGATAGAGCTGGTTATCTTAAGGAATGACGGACTGGAATGTTATGAGACGAATACGTTTCGGGAAGGCATTGCGCTAATGGATCTTAAGGAGAGCGGCACGATTTACTGCAGAATTCCTAAGATGAATTTGATCACAGGGGAATACTGGATCGAGATGGCGTTCAGAAAACCGGACGCATTTCCTTATGACTATAAAGAAAAGGCGTTTCGCTTTACGGTGAATTCTGCAGACAGAGAGCGGGGAATTGCGAAAATAGAGCATACGTGGGGATTTCCATTTGATGATGAGGCGCATAATGGCAGGAATTGTGAACAGAATTGAAATAGCTTATATTTGTGATGAGAGTTATGTTTTGGCAACGCTTATTTCACTGCGGTCATTGAGAAAAAACAGGACGGAAAATGTGCATTATCTTGTGCATATTATTTTGGTGGATATGAATCAGGATCAGAATTTGCAGCAGTTGTTTCAAAAAGAAGCTGTTGAAAATGAATTTTGCATCGTCGTACACCAAAGTAAAGTGGAGCATGATGATATATTTTTTCAGCATAGCTATGTTTCTAAGGCTGCTTTGGTTAAATTTCAATTGCCAGAGATATTAAAGAATACCGCGGAGGTTTTGTATCTGGATAGTGATACCCTGATCCGGCCTGGACTGGAGGATATTTGCGGGATTGCTGTCGATCAGCGCTATGCGGCAGTTGTAAAAGATATGTCTGTATCCTTAGGGAAACATATGCAGGAGCTTGGTTTGAATGATTATTTTAATTCTGGCATGATGTACATGAATCTGCAGAAAATGAGGAAAGACGGAATAGGAAAAGCCCTCCTTGATTGGAAGAGAAATGAAAAGCGGCATGTATTTATGGACCAGGATGCATTTAATGTTGTGCTTGGCAGAGACGTTAAATTTATACATCCCAAATATAATCTGATTTACGATATGTTTCGAAAATATACGTCCAGTGAAATTGCATCTTTTTATGAAATCGATCATTTTGCTGCAGCAGCGCTTAATAAAACCGCAGCTGTTCTCCATATGGCTGGAGCAAGAAAGCCATGGAAGGAACAGGAATCAGAGCAGCTGGTTGAATGGCTTGCATATATTGAAAGTTTTGAAGAGTTTGCTGTTTGTGAAAAGGCATATTACAATAAAAATTTAGCAATGGATGCTGAATTGCACAGGGAGATGCATGAAAGAAAGAGTGGGCAGTGCGATCTGGAACAAAAACTGGCAGCAATGATGGAACAGGTTGATGGAAACTACAGACAGGTACAGCATGATCTGCAGCGAAAAATATTAGAATCAGAAGAAAAGAACGCTATTTATAAAAATGAGCTGCAATTAAAAATTGCGGAATTGGAAGCCAGAATGGCAGTATATGAAAATACATTTTTCAGGCGTATATGGAGGCGGCTGACAAGAAGGAAAGATAATCTGTAACGGTATGTCCGTATGGAAAGGAATTGGATCATGGATAAGATTGCGTTTGTAAATCATAGATACGGGACTGAAATAACCGGGGGCTCAGAACAGCACTGCAGAATACTGGCAGAGCATCTAAAAGACAGGTATGAAGTGGAAGTGCTGACGACATGTGCGATAGATGATACTACATGGGCAAATCATTACAAACCTGGCTGTGAATGGATACATGGCGTTTATATCCGAAGATTTCAGGTGCGGCATACAAGAAACTGGGATGTATGCAGACAGCTTGATTCCTTGCTGGAGAATAAACATACATATGAGGAGGAAATTGCCTGGATTCAGGGACAGGGTCCATACTGCCCGGAACTGTTTGAGTATATTCATGGCAATTACAGCAGATACAGGGCAGTAATATTTATGACATATTTATACTATACGACTGCAATGTGTATGCTTGGAGTCCCAAATGCATTGCTGCTGCCTACTGCCCATGATGAACCCGCAATTTATCTGCCGCACTATAGAAGAGTTTTTCGGGAGCATAATGGCTTTATTTTTAATACTATAGAAGAAAAGGAACTGACGGAACGTATATTTGGACTTAGTGGCCTGCCATATGAGGTGTGCGGCATCGGAATTCATCTGCCAGATCTGGAAAAGCTGCCGGACTGCCGGAAAAAGTATAAGATTACGCAGCGGTATATTATGTATGCAGGGCGGATTGCAGAGGGGAAAGGCTGTGGTGTGCTGTTCCGGTATTTTCAGAATTATAAGAAGAAACATAAAGATGATCTGCAGCTGGTTTTAATCGGAGTCCAGGCAATGCATATTCCCAAGCAGGATGATATTAAGTATCTGGGATTTTTAGAAGAAGATGAAAAAATTTCATTGATGCAGCACGCAGAAGCGTTTGTGATTGCTTCCCATTTTGAAAGCCTATCCATTGTTGCGCTGGAAGCAATGGCAGCGGGAAGGCCAATTATTGTATCTGCGCAGTGTCCGGTATTAAAAGGGCATTGTGAAAGGAGCAAGGCTGGATTTTCCTTTGAAGATTATAACGGATTTGAAAAGGCTTTAATGGAGATCAGGAAAGACAGGCTCACTGGGGATCAACTGGCCAAAAAAGCGCGTTCTTATGTAGAAGCGAATTATAACTGGGATACGATCTTATCTAAGATTGAAAATATGATGATTCATGTTCCTGCAACAGAGCAAAAACTGCCTGACTTATATAAAAAAGAATACGAGGTCTTTCATGAAGCCGCGCCATTTTTCCAGGAAAACAATATTGCAGTTGTGTTTGCAGCAGATGACCCGTATACAGCTGTTTTAAGTGTGGCTGTCCAGTCTGTGCTTGCACATGCGAATACAGGCTGTAATTATGACATTGTCATACTTTCAGACGGGATCTGTTTTAAAAACAGGAGGCTGCTGCTGTCCATGACAGATGGAATGGACAATGTTTCCATCCGATTTCTGGAGGTAGGATATCTGTTGGATCAATATGCATTTCAATTTACCAATACACAGTTGTCGAGGGCAACGTTTTTAAGGCTGCTTTTACCGGATGTAATGAGAGATTATGACAGGATCATATATTTAGACGGCGATACGATTGTTACAAGAGATTTGGAGGAATTATTCAGCACAGATATGAAAGATCATATAGCAGCTGCAGTTGAGGATCCGCATATTGCGCTGATTCGATTGTATCGGAAGAATGTCCAGAAACACCTGCAAACGGACGTCGGATTAAAAGCAGATGAAAAATATTTTAACGCAGGCGTATTGCTGATCAACCTGGAAGCCCTTCGCAAAAATTATACTGTAAAAGATATGATAGATATGGCGCTTGAACGGAAGTGGATGTGGGAGGATCAGGATGTTCTGAATAAACTGTTTCGGAAGAAGGTGCTTTGGCTTCCTGATCGTTGGAATGTCTTATGGGTTACAAATCCGTATCTGCAGGAAGCTATGAAGACGAGGGTCAGTTATTTTAGGGCACTTTATGATCCGTATATTATCCATTATGCGGGAGGTTGTATGCCGGTGAAGCGTTTGAATGATATGTTTGCAGATGAATTTTGGAAAGCGGCAAAGAAAACCCCTTTTTATGAGTTACTTGTGAACCAGATGCCGCAGTCATCCGAATCACATCCGGTTATTGTGACCGAACCTGAAGTCTTTGAGAGCGTCTGGAAGCGAAAAGCGCGTAGCGCCAGATTATATTTGAAAATGAATGGACCAGGATATGTGTTAAAAATGTTTTGTTATAATTTTATTGGAATTTGTAAATATGGTTTTCATAATGATGCGGCGCTGACAGCATATGTTGATCAGAAAAAGGCTGGTGAAAGGGGGTATCGATCATGATACAAAGGTTTATTGGCAGAATAACCTGGAAAAAGATACTGACCGCAGTCTGTTTTCTAAGTATTGCTATGGCCGCGTATTCCGCATTAACATATGGACAAAGCATCATTCATTCCGATACGGCAGTCTCATTTCTGCTGGCCAGAGAACAGGTGCGGGGGCGGTCATTATTTCCCGATGGATGGTGCTATGGGAACGGTGATTTGTGGGTGCTTGGACAGAACCTGATTGCTATCCCGCTGACCTATCTGATATCTGACCAGTCGCTTTCAAGGGCAGTGCAGTCTGTGATACTCCTGTTTCTGACCATTTGGAGTATCTGGTATTTTTGCAGAAAAGAACTAAAAAACGATTCATGGCTTTTTTCTGTTCCATTGTTCCTGATATACCTGTTTGGGGCATTAGATATGATCCTTTATCAGGGAGCATACACCAGTCAGATGATGTTTATGCTGCTTGGCGCGGCATTGTATTTTACGCTTATTAAAAATGATTGCCCTCGAAAAAAAACAATCGTTTTATTTTTTCTTTTCATCTGCCTGCTGTCTATGGGAGGAATACGGCAAATTGCGGAAATAGCGATTCCTTTAATGGGGGCCGCCATATTGAGATTTTATATCCGCAATAAAGAGAAGGGATATGAAAAGTACAAATCAGAAATTCGCAAATTGATCGTCCATCTGCTTCTGGTAGTTATACCTATGGTAGCTGGTTATGTAATGTACCTTTTTATTTGCCGGTCGCATAGGATGGGAAACAGTGAAAACAACAGTCTGAAATTTTCAGGGTCATTAGATGAAGTATGGGGAAATTTAGTCAGGACTGTGATAAACGCTTTTTCTGTTTTTGGATTTTCAGCAGGAGAAGATGTTTTTCATATTAATGGAATCAGAAACCTTATTTCCATTGCTTCCTGTCTGTTTATATTTTATATCATCCCTTTTTGGCAGATCAGGCATTATAAAGAAGAATCGCAGGAAATGCAGTTTTTTATTCTATATGGTGCAGTGCATAATGCCGTTATGCTTATTTTAATTCTTTTTTTTGGAAAGACTACAGATCGGTATTTGCTGAGCACAGTTTTTGTATTTATCATTTGGTCAGGCAATTACATTAGCAAATTTTATACTGAGAAAAATAATCTGAAAAGAGTGGCTGCGGTTTTTGCAGCGGCTGTATTTACCATTGTGCAAAGCATATCCCTATCTACATTGGGAACAGGATGGCAGGCTCGGCTTGCGGGGAGGGAAATGGTTACTGATGTTTTGGAAAGTAAAGATCTGCGGTATGGTTATGCTACATATTGGTATGCGGGCTGTCATACGCTGCTGTCTGATTTTAAAGTTCAGGTAAATGCAGTTACTATAAATGAAAAAAGGATACAGCCACATTATTGGCTAAGCAGTGAAAAGTGGTATGATCAGGAAGCATATAAAGGAAAGACATTTTTGATGCTGGATGATAATGAAAACCGCCAGTTGAAAAATACAAAGATTATGAAAGAACTGGGTGATTATAAGGATATGTTTAAAATAGACGGTACAAATTTAAATGTATATGTGTACGACTATAATATTATGCAATATCTGAATTGAGGAAGCAGTGGAATGGATGCCAGTAATAAGAAATATTATCCTTTTTTTATTTTAGCCGGTATATTTGTAATCCTGCTTATTCGCAACAGATACAGTTTTTGCTGGTCAGATGAGAGCCTGTATGTTTCGAATATGTACCGGCTGTATCAGGGTGATGTCTTTTTGAAGGATGAGTGGAACAGCGCCATGTTATCTTCTTATGTAACGCTGCCGCTGTTTTATATTTTTATGCTGTTCAAAGGCTCGACAGACGGCGTATATATTTTTTTCAGGGATGCCTGCGTTGTCATTGCGTTTTTTGCAGCAGTATCCGTATATCGGATTTTGAGCAGACAGTTTTTAACGCGGACAGCGCTTTCCTGCAGCATATGTCTCATGATCTATTCAAGGGCAAATATATGCGGATGTTCTTATTACAATATGGGTTTGTTTTTGTTTGTTTTGGCGGACTGTATGTTTTATGATGTATGCTATTTGCAGAAAGGGGTTAGAAAGAAGGATCGGGTTCTTTCTTTTTTAGCTGGTATGTGTCTTGGCATGTCCATCATCGTGAATCCGTATTTTATTTTGTTTTTATTGATTTTGTTCCTGTTTTATTTTAGGGATAGAAGAAAAAAGATACTTGCTGCGATTGGGGGATGTGTTTTTGCCGGGACCGTTTTTGTTTTGTATTATTTGAAAAGCATTAGTTTCGATGGATTTTTCATTATGATCAGGAATGCCGGCAGTCTTGGTGCGCCGTCTGTAACAGATAAGATTGTTTACTGGTTTATCTGTCTGTTTGGCTTTTTTAAGGAAACGGCTGTTGTCCAAGGGCTTGTGTTCGCTTTGCAGATTTATTTGAAACAGAATCCAAAGAAATATATGTGGATACGGTATTTACTGGCGCTTATTTCCCTGGCATGTTTTGGGGTTCATTTGTACCATTCTGCAAATATGCTTGGCGGGGCTTATATAGCGCTTTCTTTTCTAGGGATACAGATACTGCCGGTCATCTCATGGGAAGGGGCGAATGCAGATATAGCCCGAAAGAGTATTCTGTATTTTTATATCACGGGGATTTTAATGTCAATGGCATTTGTAATTGCTTCAAATAATGGGATTGATGCGGCAGGAATTGGTTTTGTGGTCGTATCGTTTGGGGCTATTATAGCTCTTTCAGAGTTTGCGCACAGCGGAAAAATGCAGAAACAGAAAACAGTGATGGAGTTTATCTGCCTGGGCAGTGTATTGGGAGTCACAATGTTTCTGCGTATATTCAGCGTATACAGAGATGACGTATTGCCAGAGCTAAAATATAAGATTACACAGGGACCGGCAAAGGGCTTGTATACGACAAAAGAACATTTGCAACAGTATAACCATGTGTGTGACGATATCAGGGAATTTGTAAATACAGATCGGGAAACATCTGTTTTTATAGGCAGAATAGCTCCATGGGCTTACCTATGCACCAGTGCACGCTGCGGAGTGTATACAACATGGCGGCTGGATTTTTCGGATCCGCGTCTGGAGCAATATTATGAGAACCATTTGGAACCGGAAAAAATACTGGTCCTTGACCCTGAATATGGGGGATTTAGAGATAATTATATTTCGACCTGGGGAGAAAACGGAGATTTAACGCCGAATGTAAATAATATTGGCGGTTATCTGTCGGAATATATGGATCGGAGTGGATATCAGTGTATGCGGGTCAGAAGCGGCATTTTGTTTTTTAAACCGAAAGTAAGTTATGGAAAAGAGGGAGTATGAGTTTTTTATCAATCGCTTTTTTAATGTTTGTATTGTCTGCATTTTGCCTGTATTACATAGCGCCGTATCAGCTGCAGTGGGTAGTTCTGCTGGCGGCAAGCCTTTTGTTTTATTTGATGTTTGATAAAAGAGCAGCCATTTTTTTGCTGATCAGTACGGCAGCGGTATTTGCGGCGGCTTTGTATGTAGGCGGAAACGGAAGATTCAGGAAATGTGTGGCAGCGCTTGGCGCAGCAGTAAATATTTTTCTGCTGGCAGCTTTGAAATATCATACATTTATAGAAGAAGTTATGCCGGCAGGCGTTATATTTTCCCGATTTCGTACCGGTGTGATCGAACGGTTTTCTCTTGTTATACCGCTGGGAATCTCGTTTTACACGCTGTCACTGCTTGGTTATCTGGCGGATGTTTACAGAAAAAAATATGAGCCTGAACGAAATTATTTGAAATTTCTGCTGTTTGCCTGTTTTTTCCCGCATATTATGCAAGGGCCGATAGCCCGGTACAACCAGCTGGCCGACCAGTTCCAGCAGCGGCACAAGCCTGATTATGACCGCACGATGTACGCTGTACAGTATATGGTCTGGGGATATATTAAAAAAATGGTGATCGCTGACCGCGCAGGAATTTTTGTGGACGCGGTATATGGCAGTTACGGGACTGCAGGCGGTACAGAATTATTGATTGCCAGTATATTTTATAGTATACAGATCTATGCGGATTTTTCCGGATGTGTGGATATTGCAGCCGGAACAGCGAAATTATTTGATATTGACCTGATGCAGAACTTCAGACAGCCGTATCTGGCGTCATCGATCAAAGATTTTTGGAAGAGGTGGCACATCTCTTTGAGTTCCTGGTATATGGAGTATGTGTATTTTCCGATCGGGGGGGGGTATAAAGGAAAGCTGCGCCGTTATGTAAATATTGTTGTGGTATTCTGCATCAGCGGCCTTTGGCATGGAGCAGGCTGGCATTATATCGTTTGGGGGCTTTTGCATGGATGTTATCAGATTACGGAATATCTGTTGCGTCCATTGAAAAAAAGAACTGCCGCGATGCTGGGGATCAAAGACGGGAGCGCGGTGATGAGGGCTGTACAGACAGCGGCAACGTTTTTGTCTGTTAATTTTGCATGGATTTTTTTCCGGGCAGGAAGCGTGCATGAAGCGATAGGTATTGTTGCGTCCATATTCAGATATCCAAGTTTGTGGGCATTGACGGACGGTTCTTTGTATGGGTATGGATTATCCGGTAATATGTTTCATGTACTGCTTGCATGGACAGCAGTGTTGTTTTTCACAGATATTATGCATGAGCGGGGAATTTCCATAAGAGAAAAAATTGCAGGACAGTCTTTGGCTGTTCGCTGGATCATTTATTATACGGCTGTATTTTCGGTCATTATTTTGGGTACGTATGGAATGGGATATCATGCGTCAGATTTTATATATATGCGGTTTTGAGGTTAGTCATGAAGAGAAAGATAATAAAAATGATATGGTTTTGCTTTGTTTTTCTGTGTCTCCTCTGCCTGTTTGGCAGACTTGTCAGACCGGCGCGGATGCTGGATGTAGCGATAGAAAATTACCATGCGGCTTATGAGGGAATCTATGAACTGGAACCGGATTCATTGGATGTTGTATTTGCTGGTTCTTCACATGTATTCTGCAGTGTATCACCAGAAGACATTTTTGAATCACAGGGCATTGCCAGTTATGTACTGGCGACATCCTGCCAAAAGGTCTGGCAGTCCTATTATTACCTGAAAGATGTATTTCAAAGACAGAGGCCAAAAGTGGTGGCGCTGGATGCATTTATGTGTCTGGATGCGGGAGCGCAGACAGAAGCATTTAACCGGGAAGCGATAGACCCGATGAAATTATCCTCGATAAAATTGGAAGCAATAAAAACTGCTGTGCATAACAATCCGGATCAGGAAGATTTTCTGAGTTATGTATTTCCGGTGATACGGTATCATGACAGATGGGAATCTCTGGAAGAGAGTGATTTTTTGTGGTTTCTGAATGATGTGCATTCACAGACGAAGGGATATATTCCGAGGATGGCTGTTACGAGCGCTGTATTTAATGAGAATGATTACATAAATGCCAGTCCGGCAGAATGGAATGAGACATGCAGAGAGTATCTTTTGAAGATCAAAGAGTTATGTGATGAGAATCATGCGGAATTGATTTTGGCAAAATTTCCGACTTGTTTATGGAATGGCGCAAGTGCGCTGACTATGCAGAATTTTGCAGCTGAGGCAGGCATCCGGTATCTGGACTTTTGTGCAGATGAGGAGCTGAGGCAGGCGGTAAATATTGACTGGTCGGTGGAAACACTGGATGAGGGAAATCATCTAAATTATGACGGATCTATGAAAGTTACCAGATTTATGGGGCAGTACCTGAAAAATCATTATCATTTTACAGATAAGAGGGAAGATCCGCGTTATAAAAGCTGGAGAGAAGATTATATATACTATAAACGTTGTATTGATCATTACAAGATCTGTACAGAGGAAGAACTGTCAAAACTGGCAGATTTGATTACAGATGATTATGCAGTTGTCATATCTGTGGGGAGTGTGAATGCTGATATGATGGCCGCAGAGGATAAGGCAGCGCTTGAACGCATGAGAATCGGGGAGGAACAGATTGCAGAAGCGCAGGCTGGGGGAAATCTGACAATCCTTCAAAACGGTCGTGTCATATATCAGTCTTTTCACGATGCGCAGGCAGAATGGAACGATGTGATGGATGGAAACAGATGGAGAATCCAAAGCGTCAGAAATGAGGATGGAAATATGTTCAGCTGCCTGATCAATGAGAAGGAAAAGGTATCCGGCAGCGGGGCGGTTCGAATGGTCATCTGGGATCAGAAGATTCGTAAGTATGTGGGATACAAAGAGTTTACATTTTGATGGGCGCTCTTTGGACAGGCTTGGAGGATAAGGCATGATTAGTTTTAATGAACCAATATTCGTAGAAAACGCATTTAACTATATTAGGGAAGCGATCAATAACAAAAAGCTCAGTGGCGACGGGGAATTTACGAAACGCTGCAGTTACTGGCTGGAACGCTGGTGCGGAACAGGGCGTGTATTTCTTACGACTTCCTGTACGCACGCAACAGAGATGGCAGCGATCCTTTCAGACATTCAGCCGGGTGATGAAGTGATCATGCCTGCTTATACATTTGTGTCAACAGCGGATGCATTTGTTCTGCGTGGAGCAAATGTGAAGTTTATAGATATCCGTCCGGATACAATGAATATAAATGAAGAGCTGGTCGAGTCTGCCATTACGAAAAAAACAAAGGCGATTGTCCCTGTGCATTATGCCGGAGTCAGCTGTGAGATGGATAGGATTATGGATATTGCAAACAGGCGTCATCTGCTTGTTATTGAGGATGCGGCGCAAGGAGTGATGAGTACCTATAAGGGACAGGCGCTCGGATCAATTGGTGATTATGGGTGCTATAGTTTTCATGAGACCAAAAATTACAGTATGGGAGAAGGCGGAGCGATTGCCGTCAAAGATGACAGTAAGGTGGAAATGGCGGAAATTATCCGGGAAAAGGGGACGAACCGCAGTAAATTTTTTCGGGGACAGATCGACAAGTATACTTGGGTAGAGGCAGGATCTTCTTATTTGCCAAGTGAATTGAATGCGGCATATTTGTGGGCGCAGCTGGAAAAGGCAGAAGAGATATTCCGCAACCGGATGCAGACATGGAGACTGTATGAGAACGGCCTGAAGGATTTGGCGGAAGCGGGGAAGATAGAACTGCCATATATTCCGAAAGAATGCGGCCATAATGCCCATATGTTTTATATCAAGGCAAGAGATCTGGAGGAGCGCACGAAACTGATTGCTTATATGAAATCCAGGGGGATCAGTATCGTATTTCATTATGTGCCGCTGCATACAGCCCCAGCCGGGAAAAAGTATGGGGAGTTTATTGGGGAAGACAGATATACAACCAGGGAGAGCGAGAGGCTCGTGCGTCTGCCGTTATATTATGGAATGAAAGAGATTGATGTGGAGCGGGTGGTCAGTGGGATATCAGAGTATTATCGGAATGGAAAATAATGAATGGAAAATAATGAATGGTAAATAACAAAGGGAAGACAGAATGAAAAAAATAATGATTTTGGGAGCCGGGGCTGGCCAGATTCCGTTTATTAATATTTGTAAAAAAAGGGGGGCATATGTAATTGTTATAAGCCCTCGGGGAAAGTATCCGGGCATAGAGGCAGCAGACAGGCATTATGCGTGTGATACAAGGGATAAGGAGCAAATACTGGAAATTGCGCGAAAAGAAAATATTGATGCAGTTACAACGGATCAGACAGATGTTTCGGTTCCGGCAGCTGCATATGTAGCGGAACAAATGGGGTTAAGGGGTATTGGATATCAGAAGGCCTTGCAGTTTACAGACAAGTATGCAATGTATTGTGCAGCGAAACAGACAGGAATTTATGTGCCTGAGTTTGCCATGGCATGTAGTTTGTCTGAAGCGGAAGAGGCGATCCATAAGACAGGGCTGCCGGCAATTATTAAGCCGAGCAACAGCAGCGGAAGTCGTGGCGTGTATAGAATCAATACAATAGAAGCATTGGCGGATTGTTTTAAAAACAGCATCCGGTTTTCCAGCACACAATCCATAATTGTAGAGGAGTTTATTGAAGGAAGGGAATATATTGTGGACGGATTTGCAATGGATGGAAAATATCGGAATCTTGATCTTGGCATCAAGGAATATTTTCAGAAGGAAGGGTCGTATATTTCCAAAATGTGTATGTTTTCATCAGCGGATTTGATAGAGGACGATGTTGAAAAACAGGTGATGGATGCGAACAGGACGCTTATAAAAGGAATGGGGCTGGAATTTGGCATTACGCATGGAGAATACATATATAGTCAAAACCGCGGAAAAGTATATCTGGTGGAAGTAGCGGCAAGAGGCGGAGGGGTATTTCTTTCATCCGATCTGACTCCTAAAGCTTCTGGAATCCATACGAACGAGCTATTGCTGGATTATCTTTTGGATGGCAGTGTGACAGATGTTGATGCATGGAAGCTGGACAGGAAAGTTGCGGCATGGAGATGCTTTGCGTTAAAAAAGGGCGTTATTAAGCATATAAAAAATGTTGACAGATTAAAAGCGGTAGATGGTGTTGATAAAGTATGTTTGGATGGTCTAAAGATAGGGACATATGCAGAGGAGCTTTCAGATGATACGACAAAGTATGGGCCTGTTTTGGTTTCTGGCGATTCAAGAGATTCCTGTTACAAAATTCTGGATGAAGTGGAAAATCTTTTGGACATTGTAACAGAAGAAGATGGAAGAACGGCTGCTATCATATGGTAAGGAGGCATTGGATTTGGAAGATATTGTAAGGGGCGGAAGGAATGTATACGGTTTTGATATTGGAGTGCTGATACTGGATTCAGATTTTCCAAGAATATGCGGAGATATTGGAAACGCTAAGACCTGGGATTTTCCGGTTCTTTATAAAAAGGTGGAAGGAAAAAGTCCGGAAGACACAGTAATGAGATTAAACAAAGGAGATATCGGGCCGTTTATGAAAGCAGCGCAGGAACTTGAAAAAGAAGGGGTAAAAGCAATTACAACATCCTGTGGATTTCTCTCTTTATTTCAGGAAGAACTGAGCAGCTGTGTGGATGTTCCTGTTTTTACCTCAGCGCTTTTGTTCGTGCCTATGCTTGTAAAAATGCTTGGAAGAAACAAGAGAATAGGTATTTTGACGGCAAATAAGAAAAGGCTGACATTGGAACATTTAAAAGCGGCAGGCATTGAAGAAACGAAATGCAGAATTGCCGGTTTGGAGGACGGAGAGGAATTTACAAATTTTACGGTTCAAAACCGAGATTGTGTAAACATAAGGAAGTGCGACAATGAACTGATAAAAGCATCAATGGAACTGATAAAAGAAAATGATGTTGCAATGATCGTGCTGGAATGTACGAATATGCCTCCATATGCGCGAAATATTCAAAAAGCAGCGAGAATTCCGGTTTTTGATATTGTTTTATTAACAAATATGTTTTACGGGGCATTGAACCCAAAAAGATTTTTGGATGGGATTTAAAAAGAGGAGGATGATATGCGGATTGCAGTATGTGGCTTGGGGCGTGCAGGCAGTGTGCTTGTACGTAAAATACTGACAGACGGCAGAGATCAACTTTGCTGTGTGGTCTGCAGGGATGAGAGCGGGACGGCAGGGCAGGATGCCGGAAGTGTAATAGGGATGCGTGAACTGAAGATACCAGTAGTGCCGGTTTCTGCTGCAGCTGAAGAACTGTGTAACAGAAAAGTGGATGTGGTGATTGATTTTTCAAATAAAAATACTACCTTAAAAATTGCCGAAATCTGTGCAGATGCATCCATCAGTATGGTTGTATGCACAACAAATTTTGAAAAAGAGGAATTGCAGGAACTCAAAGAGATAGGTATGCGTTCATTGCGCGGAATGGTATATGCGCCGAATCTGACGATTGGAATTAATCTTTTGATGGAATTTGTGGCAAGAATATCAAGACTGCTGCCTGACTTTGATTTTGAAATTATTGAACGGCATGCAAAAGAAAAAAAGAAAGTTACCACTACGGCAGAGCTGATAGCAGAATGCATTAACAGGAAGGATGTGCCGATTTCATCAGTAAGATTAGGTGGTTATGTCGGGGTGCATGAAGTTACTGCGGCAAATAAATTCCAGAGGCTTACGGTGGTACACGAGTCGTTTTCAAGAGAAGCATTTGCAGACGGGGCATTAATGGCGGCCGGATATATAATAAATAAAACCGGTTATCATGAAATGTCTGATGTAATCAAAGAATTAGAAAAAGAGCATGTATGAGGTAAGAACAATGGAAATGATTACGTTTGTGATTCCTTGTTATAGAAGTGAAAAAACAATTGAAAAAGTTGTCTGTGAAATTATAAATACCGTATCTGAACGTCCATCGTATGATTATGAAATTATTTTAATAAATGACTGTTCGCCGGATCATGTTTATCGTGTAATAAAAAATCTTGCATTTGGAAATAAGCGGATAAAAGCAATCAGTCTGGCAAAAAACAAGGGGAAACAGGCAGCTGTGCTCGCAGGATATGCAGTTGCGAAGGGACAGTATATTGTGAATTTGGATGATGATTACCAAAGTCCGGTTTATGAGCTTTGGAAACTGTTGGATCCTGTAAAAGCAGATTTATGTGATTATGCAACTGCCAGTTATTATAAAAAACAGCAGTCTGCATTTAAAAATCTGGGAAGCAAAATCAACCTTTGTATGTTGGAAATGTTGCTTGGAAAACCAAAAGGACTGCGGTTTGAGAATTTTAGCGTCATGAAAAAATTTGTAAGGGACGAAATTATAAATTATAAAAATCCATACCCATATCTGGAGGGACTGGTTTTAGGGGTGACAGAAAGAATTATGACAGTGCCGATGGAGCAGCGGCCGCGTGGGGATGATAATGGTTCCGGTTTTACGTTTCAAAAATCATTTTCTTTATTTTTGAATGGCCTGACAGCATTTTCTGTCAAACCTCTTAGAATTGCGTCTGTCGTTGGAGTGTTATTTGCAATCGCAGGATTTGCATGGGGGATCTATGCTGTCGTTAATAAGCTGATAAATCCGGCTGTACCAGCAGGATATAGTTCTCTTGCGGCCATTCTGATGTTTTCGAATGGATTGATAATGCTGATGCTTGGAATGATTGGCGAGTATATCGGGCGTATTTATATTTGCATGAATGATGCCCCTCAGTATGTGGTTAGGGAAACCATTAATTTAGAAGCAAAATGAAAAAATTCTTATTCAATAAACAAGAAAAGCAAGCAATGAATGGTATTTTCTGGAATGCATTAGGGGGAGCTGCTTTTGCCGGGCAATCAGCGGTTATCTTAGTGTTTGTGTCCGACAGAATGGGAATGGAAACTGCTGGTATGGTTATGATTGCATATGCAATAGCCAACTTATTCTATGCAGCTGCACAGTATGGCGTACGGAATTTTCAGGTAACAGACGTCAGGGAAAAATATGGTTTTACTGAATACCTGATGGCAAGAGCAGCTACAATTACGGCTGTGATGGCGGCGTTTTTTATCTATTTGCTTTATTCTTATTATATAAAAGGCTATTCTTATGAAAAGCTGATTATCATTATGGAAATTACTGTCTGGAAACAGGTAGATGCTTTTGAAGATGTGTTTGTAGGACAATATCAGCGTGCGGGAAGGCTGGATTTAGGGGCCAGAATGATGGCGGTTCGCCTGATAGTTTCCACAGGGCTGGTTTGTCTGCTTATTATTATAGGCATAGACATCAAAGCGTCATTTGCGGCAGGCATTCTTTTATCTGTCATCATAGATGCCGGAGGCATTCAGCATTCATTTTATATCGTACGAGGAAAAAAGCAGTCTGCTTCAGTAAAAAAAGCAGCAGAAATTTTAAGGGAATGTTTTCCATTGTGTATCGGAATTACTTTTTCATGTTATGTTGGAAATGCGCCGAAATATCTGATCGACAGTTGGATGGACGAAAAGACGCAGGCGGTCTTTGGATATATTATGCTTCCGGTATTTGCCGTTGTGCTGCTGAATAATTTCATTTATCAGCCAGCGGTAAAAGGAATGGGAGATATCTGGGAACAAAAGAGGGTTCGGGAGTTTCGGCGGAAGGCTGTGAAACAGTGTGCGATCATTGCAGCTATAACAGTATGTATGTGTTTTGCAGGATTATGGATCGGGATGAGGGTTTTGTCATGTTTATATCATGTGGATTTAAAATTTTGTGAAATTGAATTTATCGTGCTCTTACTTGGAGGGGGGTTTTATGCAATGGCTGTTTATCTGAATGTGCCTCTTACTGTAATGAGAAGACAGAGGGTGATAGCTGTTGGATATCTGGCAGTATCTTTTTTTTCAGTGTTTTTTGGCAGATATTTTGTTATACATGGCGGTATGATGGGGGCAGCAGCGCTTTATTTTATTTTAAATGCCGTATTAGTTGCCGGATATTTGGCGGTTTTATTTTACGGGACAGAAAAACAGTTTCGTTTTGACAGGTAAAAAAACTGAAATAAAGGGGGATCTCGGCAGGAATGCAAAAATATTTTAAAGAAATTTATATGAAAAACAGGGGTGAGGGTATTTGGTTTTTTCCCCGTGAAAAAGAAGTGCAAGGCATGTTTTCGGATACAAAACAGGATCGTTTGTTTGAATTGGAAGATATATCCTGGTGGTTTAAGTACCGCGCTAAAGTTATTTATTCTATTGCAAAGCTGTATTTTCAGAAAGATCAGGATGCATTTGATGTGGGAGGCGGCAATGGATATACAACCTGGTGCATGCAAAGAAAGGGATACAAAGTGGCCTGTCTGGAACCTTCCATCAAGGCATGTAAGAATGCAAAAAAAAGAGGGGTTAAAACTGTCATTTGCGGAACGCTGGAACAGCAAAATATAAAAGATGATTCTGTTCCGCAGTTTTTTCTGCTGGATGTTCTGGAGCATATTGAAAATGATATTGAATTTTTAGGATTGATAAGGCAAAAGCTTGTCCCGGGAGGGAAAATACTAATTACAGTTCCGGCTTTACAGGTATTATGGAGCAGTGAGGATGATGAAGCCGGACATTACAGGAGATATACGGTAGAGCAACTGAAAGAAAAAGCAGCAAAGGCAGGTTTTCGTATATGCTATATCAGCTATTTTTTCAGTTTTTTATTCCTTCCAATTTTACTTGTGCGTGTGGGTTTGGAAAAAATAGGATTATTAAAAAGAAACGAAAAACGTACAGTTGAAGAAAACAGAAAAATACACAATAGAGAGTTTTTAGAGCGCGGAGGAATTGTGCAGTTAGTTTTACGTATACTGGAAAAAGCAGAACTGCGCCGCCTGATCAGGAACCGGAAGGTCTGGATAGGGAGCAGT
>CAJUBQ010000078.1 GCA_910584595.1 uncultured Eubacterium sp. | reverse complement strand
TCCGCAAAGTGGGGAGTGCAGATCGCGGGAATGATTTTTCAAACACGCTCTAGCATCAAAAAAGAAGGAGCGGGCGCTCCTTCTTTTTTATAGCGTATAAATAATATATTTTTTCATAATTTATACGCTGTCACAGACTTAATACATAAATTTAGAAGTCAGTCAGATCAGCTTTCCGTTTTTCTAAGAATGCAGTCATGCCTTCCTGCTTGTCGTGTGTAGAGCATGTTACGCCAAACAGATTTGCTTCCATTTCAACAGCGTTTTTAATATCCATATCGTAACCGTTGTTAATGGCTGCTTTTGCGATAGATACAGCATAGCTTGCTTTGGAGGCGATTTTTTCAGCCATAGCTTTTGCTGTCGGCATTAATTCTTCAGTAGAAACGACTTTGTTTACAAGTCCGATGCGGAATGCTTCTTCTGCATTGATGTTGTCACAGGTGAAGATCATTTCTTTTGCACGTCCCATACCAACGAGACGGGCAAGACGCTGTGTGCCGCCGAAACCAGGGATAATTCCAAGACCGCATTCCGGCTGTGCGAATGTTGCGTTATCAGAAGCGATGCGGATATCACATGCCATGCAGATCTCGCAGCCTCCGCCAAGCGCAAAGCCGTTGACTGCTGCGATAGTTACCTGACGCATGTTCATTAATTTAAAGAATGGAGCAGAAGCTCTCATACCAAAAGCACGTGCCTGTGCAGCGGTAAAGTTAACCATTTCAGCGATATCAGCGCCGGCTACGAATGATTTGAACGCATTGCCTTTTTTGTCAGGACCGCCGGTTAAGATTACGACTTTAACATCGTCTCTTGCTTCGATTTCTGTTAAAACAGTGTTTAATTCGTCCAGTGTTTCACTGTTTAAAGCATTTAATGCTGCAGGTCTTGTAATCGTAAGAACCGCGATCTGATTTTCAACTTCGAGTTTTAAGTTGTTCATTGTTTGTTTCCTCCTACAAATATGTAATTAAGTTGCTTCATACTTTATAATTTATAACTTTGTGAAAGAGATGTCAATAAAAATGAGGGAAGATACCGATATTTTTTAGGATACTTTCGTATATATATTGCGTGGGGCTTTTTAGTGGAATTTGGTAATTGAGGAAGGAATGGCATATGTTGGACAAATCCAGATCAGAAAAATCAGAAGAATCCAGAGCGTATAAATCAAAATCAGAAAAATCAAATAAATATATTAATCAGCGAAAACGCCTGACATCCAAAACATTGCTTGGAATGCTGCTTGCGATGCTGCTGATTCCTTCGCATCCGGTGCAGGCAGCACAGGTGCAGATGGATGCGGTTGTGTCTGCAGCGGCACAGATTTTGTATCATAACGAAGGCAGTTACAATTCTGTAAATCCAAATGATAATGGGGCAGTATCGGTCGGAAAGCTGCAGTGGCATGGCTGGAGGGCGCTATCTTTGCTTCAGACGATTACAAAGGCGGATGAGGTGCAGGCACAGGAGTTATTGGGAGACGCTTTGTATCAGGAAATTGTTTCCACGACAGATACGACAAAATGGAGCACGAGAAAATTCACGTCAAAAGAAGCTTCCGCGGTAAAAAAACTGTTGGCGTCGCAGGAAAGTAAAGAGGCTCAGGATGTTTTGGCTGTAAAAGATATTACAGAATATATTGAACAGGGATTACGTTTGGGAATTACGAACGAACCGGCGTTAGTTTATTTTGCAGATCTGGCAAATCAGGGCGGGGCAGGAGCTTCGGGCCGGGTAGCGTTATCTGCATCCAGATATACAGGCAGCTATGAAACAGTTACGCTTAACGAGCTGCACGAAGCAGCGATCTGTGATTCCGTAATGGGTAACAGCGCATATCAAAAAAGGCGTTTTGAGACTTATCAATATGCGACAAATTTAGGATGGACATATTGTGCTGCGGTTGATTCTTATATTCCGAGTGATTATGAATCAGCTATAGGGTTTGGCACAGCATGGGTACAGCGGGCATTAAATACATGTATCCATGCAGGGCTTACGGTTACCAACACCTATGATGATGCTACAAAAGCGGCGGTATCAAATTTCCAGTCTGTAAAAAAGCTTACGGTAGATGGCTATGCAGGAAAAGAAACAATTGTTATGCTTATCAGAGAATTGTTTCAAAATCGCTCGTCGTCACAAGACCCAAATCTGCCGCAAAATCCGGGCACATCGATTCCGGAACCGGATCTGCCGCAAAATCCTGGCACATCGGAACCGGAGCCGGATACACCGCAAAACCCGGGCGTATTGGAACCGGAGCCGGATACACCGCAAAATCCAGGCGCGTCGGTGCAAGAGCCACAGCCTCCGGTCGTAAAACCATTGGAAGAGACGACACTGAAAGCGACGAAAACAAGTTATGCGGTCAATGATACAAGTGAACCGTTTCAGATAGAAGTAACGAGCAGCCGGGGAGACGACCAGATCACGTATCGATCATCGGAAAGCGCAGTATTAACGGTAGATGCATCCGGTGTGGTAAAGGTTACCGGTGCAGGCAAAGCAGAGATTATTGTAAAGCAAAGAGAGACCGACGAATATGAGGCTGCGCAGTTATCGATTCCGGTAACCGTTTATTCGACGAATCCAGGTGATTATCCGAAACCAACAGGGGCGCTTTATGCAGAAAAGAAAATGAAACAGCAGCATGTACAGTGGCTGCAGGCAACGCTGATTTCTTTGGACGGAGCGCAGATTACCGTGAATGGCAGCTGGAATAAATCTATGACGAAAATCGTAACTGCATTTCAGAAAAAATGTGGAATTGTGGCGGACGGCATCGTTGGAGACCAGACGCAAGACATGTTAAAACAGATGCTCGCAGTGCAGTCAAAGATACCGGAAGCAGTAATGAAGAGCAGCTCGAAAGCAAATACGATCAGCTGGAAAAAGTATACGAAGGCAAACCGGGTCTATATTTACCGGAAAGAAAAAGGCGGCGCATACAAGCGTATCAAGACAATTACCAATATGAAAAAAACAGGTTTTGAGGATAAAACTGCAAAAATCGGCAAGACTTATTATTATGTGATAAAATACGGTATGCAGCAAAATAAAGTAATCATAAAAAGTCCGTCTTCAAAAGGAGTAACAGGCGTGCGTAAATAATTGTAACATTTCACGCTTGTTATGATACAGGAGTTTTAGAATGCTAAAAGATTATCCATTAAAACAATTAGTGCAGCCCTTGCTGGAATGGTATCCCCATCATGCAAGGGTTTTGCCATGGAGAGAAGAGCCTACGCCATACAGGGTGTGGGTGTCAGAGATTATGCTCCAGCAGACGCGTGTAGAAGCAGTAAAACCGTATTTTGAACGTTTTATGCGGGAACTGTCGAATATTGAGCTGCTGGCAAACTGTCCGCAAGAGCGTTTATTAAAATTATGGGAAGGGCTGGGGTATTACAATCGTGTCAGAAATATGCAAAAAGCAGCCTGCACCGTGATGGAAGAATACGACGGCGTACTCCCTGCGGATTATGAGGCGCTGTTAAAGCTAAAAGGAATCGGACATTATACGGCAGGTGCGATTGCTTCCATTGCTTATGGCATCCCGGTTCCTGCTGTGGACGGAAACGTGCTGCGTATTTTAATGCGGGTGTCAGAGGATGATTCAGATATTTTAAAGCAGTCTGTGAAGACAGAAGCGGAAAAGCTGCTGCAGCCTGTGATTCCAAAAAAACAGGCAGGTATGTTTACACAGGCAATGATGGAGCTTGGAGCAACTGTCTGTGTGCCAAACGGCGAACCAAAGTGTGCACAATGTCCGTGGCAGCCGTTTTGTATGGCATACAAGAATGGGAGTTACGCAGGTTTGCCAAAAAAAGGCAAAGCAAAACCAAGAAAAATAGAAGAAAAAACAGTGCTTGTCATTCGGGATGGAGAAAATGTATTATTGCATCGGCGTCCGAAACGGGGGCTTCTGGCTGGTATGTACGAGTTCCCAAATCTGGAAGGGCATCTGACGAGGGAAGAAGTAACAAAATATGTAGAAAGTCTGGAGCTTCTGCCGTTAAAAATTGAACCGTTAGAAGACGCCAGACATATATTTTCTCATATAGAATGGCAGATGAGCGGATATATGGTCAGAGTCGCCCAGCTGGAAGAACCGGCAGGTCAAAAAGAAGGATACGTATTTGTGAACAAAGAAGTATCTGAGCATAAATATGCGATTCCATCCGCATTTGCACGATATACCAGATATATGAATATTCATTTGGGAATTTCAAAAGAACAGACAGAATAAGGGGAAGCCGGTGTTAGGGGACACCGGCTTTATATGAAAAAGAAAATAAGTAATTAGCTTTGGGAGGAACCCTGCCTGTTTGCGGCAGGGTAACGCGGCTGCTGCTGCAACGCGCAGCTGCGTTTAAAATATGAAAATGATTATTAATTAGTAATTGATGTTTTGTATCAACTGTAATTATCATAAAGGTAATTTGTGAAATGCGTATGTGAAAGAAATGAGGATATTGTAAATAAAATGTGAACTTTTTAAAATGTGAATTTTTTTAAACGTGATTTTTTCATAAATATTTTTTAGTTGTGTAAAAGCATTGGATTTTTGCGAAAAATTGTGTATAATCTTTTTGAACGGCATTTTAGAGGAAGGAGTAGCTGTTAATTCGGCAAATTGTAATGCATGCAGCAGAGCAAAAGTTACAGTTTCCATTGCAGCAGAAAGTTATGTACGACAGTATTGTAATTGGAGCCGGTATTGCGGGAAGCACAGTGGCCAGACAGCTGGCAGAAAAAAAAGGTCATAAAGTACTTGTTGTGGAAAAAAGGGATCATATTGGCGGCAACTGCTATGACAGGCCGGATGATTATGGGATTTTAGTTCATGAGTATGGACCGCACATTTTTCATACAAATATGGAAGATGTATTTATGTATTTATCCAGATTCACAGAATGGATCCTGTATGAAAATGGTCATCAGGTAGTTGCAAATGTAGATGGAAGGCTGATTCCGATTCCATTTAATTTAAACACACTGCATATGATTTATGATAAGGAGACTGCAGCTGCGTTGGAAAAAAAATTAATCGGGGCTTACGGCGAAGGCAGCAGAGTTCCGATTATGAAACTTAGAGAAAACCCGGATCCGCAGATACAGGCGATCGCACAGTACGTTTATGAAAATGTGTTTTTGAAATATACGATGAAACAGTGGGGACAGACGCCGGAGGAGATCAGTCCGGAAGTTACAGGCAGAGTGCCCGTACTTATTTCCTATGACAACCGCTATTTCCAGGATAAATATCAGGGTGTGCCAAAACATGGATTTCTTAAGATGTTTGTCCGTATGCTCGATCATGAAAATATTACGGTTCAAACAGGCATGGATGCAAGAGAACTTCTGCAGTTTCGGGAAAATGAAATTTTGCTGGATGGACAGAAATTTGAAGGAAACGTGATCTTTACCGGAGCGCTGGATGAGCTGTATGACTGCAGATATGGCAGGCTGCCGTACCGGTCGTTAAGGTTTGAGTTTGAGCATCTGGCGCAGGATGATTTTCAGAATGGACACAGTGTTGTCAATTATACGGTGAGTGAAGATTTTACCCGCATCACGGAGTTTAAGTATCTGACAAGGCAAAAAGATGCGGATGGCACGACGATTATAAGGGAGTATCCGTTTGCCTATACCGGAGCAGATGGAGAAATCCCTTACTATGCGATTATGAATCCGGAAAATGAGGCATTATATCAAAAGTACAAAAAACTAACGCAGCAGTATTCGAATCTGTATCTGCTTGGCAGACTGGCAGAGTATAAGTATTATAATATCGATGCTATGACGAAAAAAGCATTGGAGCTTGCAGAATCTTTGCCTGACTGTCAGAGTCAAAAGCAGCTGCGTTAAAGGAGAACAAAATGAAGTTATTATCTATTGCAATACCATGTTATAATTCGCAGGATTATATGGAACGGTGTATTCATTCACTGCTCCCTGGCGGAGAAGATGTGGAAATATTGATCGTGGACGACGGTTCTCATGATCTGACATCGGAAATTGCAGATGCATATGAAAAACGTTATCCGCACATTGTAAAAGCGATTCATCAGGAAAACGGCGGACATGGGGCTGCAGTAAATGCCGGACTGGCGAATGCATCCGGGCTGTTTTTTAAAGTGGTAGACAGTGACGACTGGGTAGATGCGCAGGCTTATGAGAAGATACTGGAAACGCTTCGTGAGATTGTAGGGTCAGATCAGACGCTTGACATGCTCATTTCTAATTTTGTCTATGAAAAAGAAGGCGCAAAGCATAAAAAAGTAATGAAATATACGTCTGCGCTCGTTCAAAACAAAATTTTTACCTGGAGTGACGTGCGTCATATGCGTAAGGGACAGTATCTTTTGATGCATTCCGTTATTTATCGGACGAAGCTGCTGCGTGACTGTGGTCTTGAGCTGCCGAAGCATACGTTTTATGTAGATAATCTGTATGTATATACGCCGCTTCCGTATGTAAAGACCATGTATTATCTGGATGTGGATTTTTACCGGTATTATATCGGGCGTGAAGATCAGTCGGTGAACGAGGAGATTATGATTCGGCGCATCGACCAGCAGATCAAAGTAAATAAGATCATGATTGATACGTATGATCTGTGGAAAATACCAAATAAGAAGCAGCGGAAATATATGTTTAATTATCTGGAAATTATAACAGTAATCTCTACGGTGCTGCTGATCCGTTCCGGGACACCGGAAAATCTGGAAAAAAAGAGGGAGTTATGGAGTTATATTAAGCAGGCAGATTTGCGTCTGTTCCATCATTTGCGAAATGGGATCATGGGCAATACCATGAATCTTCCGGGAAAAAGCGGAAGGAGGATATCGATCGCGGCATATAAAATCGCGCAGAAAGTAGTAGGATTTAATTAGGGGGCATCTATCGAATATGAGAGCAGAACGTGATATTGCATTATGCGCTGTCGCAGATGCAGGAATCAAATCAAAGGTTATGAACGCTATGATACAAAAGAGAATTCCATATGCAGAAGAGTGGCATAAAGTGCCTCTGCTGCGCAGGAGAAAGTACGAAGGGGCGAAGGAAGTGTGTATTATCGTTACGCACCATGATCTGGCAGATCAGGCAAAGGCACAGATTCAGGCGATGGATGATGTTGTCAGCAGCCGGGTGTATTTTGATTTGAAAGGACTCACATAGAGCTGTCATGAAGTAAAGATGGTATCAGGCAGTTTACTCTGCATGGCAGAGTAAACTGTTTTTTGTTATGGTAAAAATAAGAAAAAATAAGAAAAATAAAAACAGAAAGGATAAAAATATGAACGACATTTCTAAAGGAGAACAGGCAGAACAATTGTTTAAAGAAGGGTATAACTGTTCCCAGTCTCTTGCGCTGGCTTTTTGTGAGGAAATTGGAATAGAAAAAAGCAAGCTGCTGCGTATGGTATCATCATTTGGCGGAGGAATGGGAAGGATGCGTGAAGTATGCGGCGCTGTCAGCGGGATGTTTTTTGTAGCAGGCGCTTTATACGGTTATGATGACCCAAAGGATATGCAGGCGAAAAAAGAGCATTATGCAAGAATTCAAGAGCTTGCCGCACGCTTTCGGGCAGAGACAGGATCGATTGTCTGCAGGGAACTGCTCGGATTGGAAGGAAAAGACCGCAATCCTGCGCCGAGCGAGCGTACGCAGGAATACTATAAAAAGCGTCCGTGTCCGAAAATGATCCGGTTGGCGGCAGAAATTATGGAAACGTATATACAGGAACAAAAAGAGGATGTTTTTAAGGCGTGAAATCATTGTTTGACGTTTGCGCTTTGAAACGCTATAATGGATACACTTAGGTATGATAGTAAATGATGGAAAACGATGGAGAATGATTGGAACACATGGAAAGGAGAGACGAATGGCAGACATCAGACCATTTTTCTGCATTCGCCCATGCAGGGAAAAAGCAGATAAGATAGCAGCGCTTCCTTATGATGTATACAGCAGAGAAGAAGCCAGGCAGCAGACAGCGGGGAATCCCGATTCGTTTTTAAATATTGACCGCCCGGAGACGCAGTTTCCGGAGGGCGTCGATATGTACGAGGAAAGGGTTTATCAAAAGGCACATGACCTGCTATGGGAAAAAGTGGCGGACGGTACTTTTATCAAGGACAAACAGCGCTGTTACTATATTTATGAACTAACGATGGACGGCAGGGCGCAGACTGGTATCGCAGCCTGTGCGTCGATAGATGATTATGAAAACCAGGTGATTAAAAAACATGAAAATACCCGCGAAGAAAAAGAAGCAGACCGCGTCCGACATGTAGATGTGTGCAATGCCCAGACAGGGCCGATTTTTCTGGCATACCGATCGAGTCAGACGATCAATGAGATTGTGGAGCAGGGAAAGAAGCGCGCGCCGCTCTATGATTTTGTATCTGAAGACGGGATTCGCCATCGAGTCTTTCGGATAGATCAGGATGCCGACATTCATGCTATCCAGCAGGCATTTGCTGCAATGAAAGCCATTTATATTGCAGATGGACATCATCGTGCGGCATCTGCTGTAAAAGTCGGGCAAAAACGAAGAAAAGCACAAGGAGAATATACGGGCGAAGAAGAATTTAATTATTTTCTGTCCGTATTATTTCCGGATGACCAGCTGATGATTATGGACTATAATCGTATTGTAAAAGATCTGGCAGGTATGACAGCCTTACAGTTTTTAGAAAAAGTACGTGCGGTTTTCGATGTGAAAAAAGCGCTGCGCAGTGAGTGCAGACCGTGTAAAAAAGGAGAATTTTCCATGTATCTGGATGGAAGCTGGTACATATGTACGATACGTGAGGCGGATATGCCAAAAGACCCGGTGAAAAGTCTGGATGTTTCGCTGCTGCAGGATCTTTTGCTGGAACCGATATTAGGGATTCACGATCCAAAGACGGATGAACGAATCGGTTTTGTGGGTGGAATCCGTGGCTTAGAAGAATTGGAGCGGAGAGTGCAAACGGATTGTGCGGTGGCATTTGCGATGTATCCGACAGACATTTCAGAGCTGTTTGCCGTTGCGGACGCGGGATTGCTTATGCCGCCAAAATCCACGTGGTTTGAGCCGAAACTGCGCAGCGGGCTGTTTATCCATGAATTATAAAAAATTCTGACGGATCGTAATTTGTATACGTATTGGAAGAAATGGAGGCTGATGTATGATAGTTGCACAGGAATCGTCGATTATTACAGAAAGTATTGAAAATTTGCAAAAAATGGATCAGAATGTCGTTCAGGAATATTTAGAAGATCTCGTTCCGGATGTTTTGAATTTTTCGGTGCAGGTTGTACTGGCAATATTGCTTTATCTGATCGGAAAGCGTGTGATTTCTTTTCTGAGAAAGTTTTTGCGTAAGTCGTTAGAGCGCAGAAATGTGGATATTGAAGTCCGGCAGTTTTTGGATTCCGTAGGAAAATATAGTTTGTATTTTATATTATGGCTGATGATTTTGACGCTGTTTGGAATTACGACTGCTTCGGTGGTTGCATTGCTTGGTTCTGCGGGATTGACGCTGGGTCTTGCTCTGCAGGGCAGTCTGGCTAATTTTGCGGGCGGTGTGCTTATTTTACTGCTGCGTCCGTTTCATGTAGACGATTATATTGTATCAAGCGCGACGGGGCATGAAGGAATCGTCAAAGAAATTTCGACTTTTTATACAAGAATACAGACAGCCGATAATCAGACTGTAATGATTCCAAACGGGAAACTTGCAGACGGAGCGATCGTAAATGTTACAGGCCAGCAGACAAGACGAATAGATATTGTGGTAGGCATTGCTTACAGTGCGGATTTGCTGAAAGCGAAAAAGCTGTTATCCGATCTCGTGGAAAAAGAAACGAGAAAACTAAGCGACCAGCCGGTCAACATTTTTGTGTCAAATCTGGCGGAAAGCAGTGTAGAGCTTGGCTGCCGGTTTTGGGTAAAATCGGAGGACTATTGGCAGACGAGATGGGATACACTGGAAGAAATTAAGCTGTTATTTGATGAAAACGACATAGAGATACCGTTCCCACAGGTAGATGTACATATGAAATAAATAAGATATTGGGATAAAATTCCAAAAATAAGCTATACTATTGGCATATTTTATAAAATCAAAAATAGGAAATCAGGAGGATATAAATTTGAAATTATCAGAACTGACCGCATATGAAGTGATTGAACAAAAGGAACTGGCAGATATCCGTTCTGACGGTTATCTTTTGCGCCATAAAAAGAGCGGAGCCAGAATTGCTATTATTTCCAATGATGATGATAACAAGGTGTTTTATATCGGATTTCGTACGCCTGCCGGGGACAGCACAGGCGTGCCGCATATTATTGAACATTCTGTATTGTGCGGTTCTGACGAGTTTCCGGTAAAAGATCCGTTTGTAGAGTTGGTAAAAGGTTCTTTGAACACATTTTTAAATGCCATGACATATCCGGATAAAACGGTATATCCGGTTGCAAGCTGCAATGACAAAGACTTTCAAAATCTGATGCATGTGTATTTGGACGCGGTTTTTCATCCGAATATTTATAAACAGGAAGAAATATTTAAACAGGAAGGATGGCATTATGAACTGGAATCAGAAGAAGATCCGCTGACGTTAAACGGCGTGGTTTATAATGAGATGAAAGGCGCGTTTTCTTCTCCGGAAGATGTACTGGAACGTGTGACATTAAACGCGCTGTTTCCGGATACGACATATGCGAATGAATCCGGAGGCGATCCGGCATGTATTCCGGATCTGACGTATGAGAAATTCCTGGATTTTCACCGCACATATTATCATCCGTGTAACAGTTATATTTACCTTTATGGTGATATGGATGCTGCCGCTAAGCTGGACTGGCTGGACCGCATGTATTTGTCTCATTATGATTCTATAGACATGGATTCTTCCATAAGACTGCAGCAGCCGTTTAAAAAACAAGGAGAGGCAGTTAAGAAATATTCGATTGCAAGCTCTGAAAGTGAGAAGGATCATACCTATTTATCTTATAGCGCGGTCATTGGCACGACACTAAATCCGCAGCTTGCACTTGCGTTCGATGTGCTGGACTATGCGCTGCTGAGTGCACCGGGAGCGCCGTTAAAACAGGCTCTTTTGGATGCAAAGATTTGCAAGGATGTGATTGGCGGTTTTGACAGTTCTACGTATCAGCCGGTATTTACCGTTACGGCCAAAAATGCGAATGCTTCGCAGAAACAAAAGTTTACAGACACGATAGAAGCTACGCTTCAAAAACTGGTAAAAGGAGGATTGAACCAAAAAGCGCTTCTGGCAGGAATTAACAGCAGTGAATTTAAGTTTAGGGAAGCGGATTTTGGCAACTATCCAAAAGGACTGATTTATGGGCTGCAGTGTCTTGACAGTTGGTTGTACGACGACAAACAGCCGTTTACTTATCTGGAAATTCTGGATATTTTCGAGTTGTTAAAACAACAGGCAGGGCAGGGATATTTTGAAGCTCTGATACAGGATTATTTACTGGATAATACGCACAAGATGATCGTCGTTGTGGAACCGGAAAAAGGACTTCATGAAAAGTCGGAAAAAGCGTTGGAAAAAAAGCTTGCCGCTTATAAAGACAGCTTAAGCAAAGAAGAAATGAAGCAGTTGATTGCAGATACCGCTCATTTGAAAGCATATCAGCAGGAGCCTTCTTCCATAGAAGATATGGAAAAAATACCTATGCTTTCGCGCAGTGATATGAAAAAAGAAACAGCGCCGCTTTTTAATCAGAAGAAAATGGTGTCAGATATTCCGGTCATTCATCATGATATTTATTCGAATGGCATTAATTATATCAGTCTGTATTTTGACCTTTCAGATATGAAAGAAGAATGGATTCCGTATCTTGGCGTGTTAAAAGCAGTTCTTGGGGATATGGATACGCAGGACTATACGTATGAAGATCTGGCAAATGAGATGAATCTGCATACCGGAGGTTTTTTTGTAAATGTGCTTGCGTCGAACGATGCAGCTGACCGGCATCGGATCATAAAGAAATACGAAGTAGGCGTCAAAGCATTGCATCAGGAGACAGGAACCGCGATGCGGCTGCTGGAGAGTATGCTTTGCCGGACGAAGTTAGACGATGACAAACGGCTGTATGAAGCGCTTGCACAGGCAAAATCCCGTCTGGAAATGCAGTTTATGCAGGCGGGACATTCGGTATCTGCACTGCGTGCGATGTCTTATTTTTCAGAATCCGGGCGTTTTGCGGATCTTTCCGGCGGCATCGGTCTGTATCGGGTTGTTGCAAAAGCTGAGAGTGATTTTGAAAATGAGAAGGAGCATATAAAGGCTATTTTAAAACAGCTGTTTTGCATGATTTTCCGTCGGGAAAACCTGATGGTCAGTTTCACAGGCGATGCAGAAGGCTTAGCAGCGTTCGAGCCTGAGCTGGAGGCATTTCGTCTGGCATTGTTTACGCAGCCGTTTGAAAAAACGAGCGGAAAACTATGCTGTGAACAGAAAAATGAAGGATTTAAAAACGCGGCTCAGGTGCAGTATGTATCAAGAGCGGGCAATTTTCGCAATCATGGGTTTGCGTATACAGGCGCATTGCGTATATTAAAGGTAATTTTAAACTATGATTATTTATGGCTGAATATCCGTGTAAAAGGCGGCGCGTATGGCTGTATGAGCGGATTTGGGAGAAATGGAGATACGTATTTTTCCACATACCGCGATCCGAATCTGCGCAAATCGAACGAAGTGTTTGACGGCATTGCGGATTATTTAAAAAATTTTGACGCCAGTGAAAGAGATATGACAAAATATATTATCGGGACGATCAGCAGCATAGATGCGCCGTTAAATCCAATGGCAAAGGGTTCGCGTTCTATGATGGCGTATTTGTCTCATTTAACCGAAGCAGATCTGCAAAAAGAGCGTGACGAAGTATTAAAAGCCGCTCCGGACGATATCCGCGCACTGGAACCTTTGATAGCGGCTGTATTGGCAGATGAAAATATCTGTGTGATTGGCAATGAGACAGCGCTTGAAAAGGATGCCGGCTTATTTATGAAACTGGAAGATTTATTTTAAATAACGATAAGGAATTGTTTAGAAATAACTTTGAAACAGTTCCTAACTAAGATATGGAAAGGAATGCCATGGATAACAGCACAAGCTTTGCATCAACATTTAAATCGGGATTTGTAACGATTATCGGCAGGCCGAACGTAGGAAAATCTACGTTAATGAATCAGATCATTGGTCAGAAAATCGCGATTACTTCGAATAAGCCGCAGACGACCAGAAACCGTATTCAGACGGTCTACACAGAAAAAGAACGCGGGCAGATTATCTTTTTAGATACGCCCGGCATTCATAAGGCGAAAAATAAACTGGGCGAGTATATGGTAAATACGGCTGAGCATACGCTGCAGGATGTGGATGTCGTGTTATGGCTGGTGGAACCGTCTGATTTTGTAGGCGCCGGTGAACGTCATATCGCTCAGATGTTACAAAAGGCACAGATACCGGTAATACTTGTTATCAATAAGATTGATACAGTTGCCGTAAAAGAAGAGCTGCTGCATTTTATCGATACGTATCGTCAGGTATATGATTTTGACGAAATCGTTCCGGCGTCAGCGCTGCGAGGGGAAAACGTAGCAGATGTGGTGGACATGATTTTTAAATATCTGCCTTATGGGCCGATGTTTTATGACGAAGATACAGTGACGGATCAGCCGCAGCGGCAAATCGTGGCAGAGATCGTGCGGGAGAAGGCACTGCATGCGCTGGAGGAAGAAGTGCCCCACGGCATTGCCGTTACGATTGAACGCATGAAGCCGCGCAAAGAAAAAGCTCTTATTGATATAGAAGCGGTTATTATTTGTGAGCGGGAATCACATAAAGGCATCATTATCGGCAAAAACGGGGCGATGCTGAAAAAAATCGGTTCCAACGCACGATTTGAGATTGAGAAGCTTCTGGAAGAAAAAGTAAATTTACGGCTTTGGGTTAAAGTCAGAAAAAATTGGCGGGATAGTGATACGATGCTGAAAAATTTTGGATATAAAGAAGTGGACTGACGAATCAGATCCAAAATATGGAAAAATGGCAGATTTTATCTTGTATCAGAATTTATAAATATGCGGAACCTATGTTATGAAAAAGTTTCGGAACCGAAAAATTTCAGGAATGAGGGGATGCATATGACAAGAGATTGCTGGAATGAATTTGCCGTAAGCGGCAGAGTCAGTGATTATTTAAAATACCGGGAACAGGAGCGCTGCAAGGTGCGGCGCTCCGGCGATGCGGCATGGATAGATGGGGTTACACATGGGACAGACGATCGAACTGACAGGTATGGTGCTGTCGGCAATTCCTGTCGGTGATTATGACAAAAGAATACTCCTTTTGACAAGAGAAAGAGGAAAGATTGCAGCCTTTATGCGTGGTGCAAGACGTCCAAACAGTGCGTTTCTGGCGGCGTCCAATCCTTTTTCTTTTGGGCAGTTTGAAGTGTTTGAGGGAAAAAGCTCTTATAATGTGGCTAAGGTATCAATATCTCATCATTTCAGAGAGCTGGCGCAAGATTTGGATGCGGTATCCTATGGTTTTTATTTTCTGGAAATGGCAGCTTATTATACACAGGAAAATATGGATGGAACAGAATTTTTAAACCTTTTATATGTATCGTTAAAGGCGTTGTTAAAGCCCGAGCCGGATAACCGCCTGGTACGCAGAGTTTACGAACTGCGTATGCTTGTTTTGTCCGGAGAATACCCGGATGTATTTTCGTGCGCAAAATGCGGCAAAAAGCAGGAGTTGTATTATTTTTCAATCAAATGTCATGGCGTGCTCTGCCCGGAATGTCTGAAAGGTGAGTATGCGGCGCCATTGGATGAATCTACGCTGTATGCATTACAGTATATTATGACGGCGCCTTATCAAAAGCTGTATTCGTTTACACTGACAGCGCCGGTATTGGGACGGCTGGAGGAAATCGTATCAGGATACATACACCAGTATCATGATCGTCATTTTAAATCGCAGGAGATGCTTGAGCATATTTAAAAAACTAATGGTTGTCATAATGTATTTTTTCTGTTAGAATTATCCATGCGTAAATATGGATATGCGCAGGCAGAGGATAAAACGAACTGTATAGAACAACAGAGGAGGCAATAGCTATGAGACGGAAGCTGTATGCAGCGCTGATCGTTTTGGCGGCAGCCGGCATGACCACAGCCTGTGGGACTTCATTTGAAGCTGATGAGAGTACGGTTTACATTACAAAAGACGGAAACGTGATCGGCGCTGATATTGAGGATTTTAATGAAGATTATTATGATGAGGAAGAACTGAAAGCGTATATTACGGAATCCATTGAAAGTTATGTGGAATCCAATGGAGACGGAAGCCTGGAACTGCAAAAATTCCAGACAGAATCATCAAAGGAAGACGGCGTTACGGCACAGCTATATTTAAATTATGCAACCTATATTGACTATGCGCTGTTTAATGATATTAACATGTTTGCCGGGACAGTGTCCGATGCACAAAAAGAAGGCTATGCGTTTGACCAGGAATTTCAGAAAGTGGAAGAGGGCAGTGCAGCCGGGAGCATGGATATCAAAGAACTGCTGGAAGATGAGAAGATGAAAGTCGTAATTATTGGCGATGAGACAGTTGTCCGTGTGGATGGAGAAATACAGTGCATTTCCACAGGCAATGCTGAAGCAGCCGGTGAAAATACAGTGCGGGTGCACTATGATGTGGAAGACGAAAAAGCGCAGCCGGCCTATATTTTATATAAATGATAGAACCGCCGGGTACGGCCGCTTTGCGGCATCTGCATTTTCGTGCGAGTGTGCATCCCCCGGAGGGTCTATATATCAGGCAATTATTGAATGCCAGATATATAGTAAGGAATTGTTATGTAATAATCAGGGAATAAAACAGGGAGGAAAAAGGAATGGAAAAATCAATGGAAAAGATTGTCGCATTGGCAAAAGCCAGAGGTTTTGTATATCCCGGATCAGAAATATATGGCGGTCTGGCAAATACCTGGGATTATGGCAATCTTGGCGTGGAGCTGAAAAATAACGTAAAAAAGGCATGGTGGCAAAAGTTTGTGCAGGAAAATCCTTATAATGTCGGTGTGGACTGTGCCATCTTAATGAATCCGCAGACTTGGGTAGCTTCAGGCCATCTTGGTGGTTTTTCCGATCCGTTAATGGATTGTAAAGAATGTCATGAGCGGTTCCGCGCAGATAAAATTATTGAAGATTATGCAGCCGAACATGACATTACACTGGAAGAAAGCGTAGATGGCTGGTCTAATGAAGCAATGGTAAACTTTATCGAAGAGCATCAGGTTACCTGTCCAAGCTGCGGCAAGCATAATTTTACAGATATCCGTCAGTTTAATCTGATGTTTAAGACGTTTCAGGGCGTTACCGAGGATGCGAAAAATACCGTATATTTAAGACCGGAAACGGCACAGGGAATTTTTGTCAATTTTAAAAATGTACAGCGGACGTCTCGAAAAAAAATTCCGTTCGGCATTGCCCAGATCGGCAAATCGTTCCGAAATGAAATCACACCGGGCAATTTTACGTTTCGTACCAGAGAGTTTGAGCAGATGGAGCTGGAGTTTTTCTGTGAACCGGGTACGGATCTGGAGTGGTTTTCTTACTGGAGAAGCTTTTGCCGTGACTGGCTGTTAAGCCTTGGCATGAAAGAAGATGAGCTGCGGCTAAGAGATCATGATCCGGCAGAGCTTGCGTTTTACAGCAAAGCAACGACAGACTTTGAATTCTTATTCCCGTTTGGCTGGGGCGAGCTGTGGGGCATTGCAGACCGTACAGATTATGATCTGACCCAGCATCAGAATACGTCCGGACAGGATCTTTCTTATTTTGACGACACAAAAAATGAAAAGTATGTGCCATATGTCATCGAGCCATCACTTGGAGCGGACCGTGTGGTGCTTGCATTTTTATGTGCGGCATACGACGAGGAAAATATCGGCACACCGGAAAAACCGGATATGCGTACGGTTCTTCATTTCCATCCGGCTCTGGCTCCGGTTAAGATCGGCGTGCTGCCATTGTCTAAAAAGCTCAATGAAGGAGCAGAGCAGGTATTTGCGCAGCTGTCAAAAAAATATAACTGTGAATTTGACGACAGAGGCAATATTGGCAAAAGATACCGCCGTCAGGATGAAATCGGCACACCGTTTTGCGTTACTTATGATTTTGATTCGGAGCAGGATCACGCGGTTACAGTCCGCTTCAGAGATTCTATGGAACAGGAGCGCGTAGCGATTGCAGATTTGGATGCATATTTTGCAGACAAATTTGATTTTTAAATGTGCTGCGAAAGTAACAAAACGTAACAGTTCAGATAATCCATGGAACTGTTACAACAAAACAACTATTTTTTTCTGATTTATTTGGAAAAAGAGGTTGCGAATGTGGAAAAATATGTTAAAATAGATGTGTGTGCGCAAAGCCGCGCAAACAAAGTTAACAATGTGAATGGATTTCGGACAAGTATGTCTGTAGAAAGTTCACAAAAAAATAATCAAACCAAAGTATTATTTAGGAGGAATTAGCAAATGGCAAACAAATGGGTATATTTGTTCAGCGAAGGCAAGGCAGATATGCGTGAGCTGCTTGGCGGCAAAGGCGCAAACCTGGCAGAGATGACAAACCTCGGACTTCCGGTTCCGCAGGGATTTACGATCACAACAGAAGCATGTACACAGTATTATGAAGACGGCCGTGAGATCAATGAAGAAATTCAGGGCCAGATCAATGAGTACATTGTAAAGATGGAAGAGATCACAGGCAAGAAATTTGGGGATAAGGAAAATCCATTGCTTGTATCTGTACGTTCCGGTGCAAGAGCTTCTATGCCTGGTATGATGGATACAATTTTAAACCTTGGTCTGAATGAGACGGTTGTGGAAGTTATCGCTGAGAAATCCGGAAATGCACGCTGGGCATGGGACTGCTACCGCAGATTTATCCAGATGTACTCTGACGTTGTTATGGAAGTAGGCAAAAAATACTTCGAACAGCTCATTGACGAAATGAAAGAGAAAAAAGGCGTTACTTATGACGTAGACTTAACAGCTGACGACTTAAAAGAATTAGCTTCTCAGTTCAAGAATGAATACAAAGCTAAGATCGGCTCTGACTTCCCGGATGATCCAAAGGAACAGTTAATGGGCGCAATCAAAGCCGTATTCCGTTCCTGGGACAACCCTCGTGCAAACGTATACCGCCGCGACAACGACATCCCTTATTCCTGGGGTACCGCTGTAAACGTACAGTCTATGGCATTCGGAAATATGGGTGATGACTGTGGCACAGGCGTTGCATTTACACGTGATCCTGCAACCGGCGAAAGAAAACTTATGGGCGAGTTCCTTGTAAACGCACAGGGTGAAGACGTTGTTGCCGGTGTTCGTACACCAATGCCAATCGCTAAGATGGAACAGGAATTCCCGGAAGCATTCAAACAGTTTACAGAAGTATGCAAGACTCTGGAAGATCATTACAGAGATATGCAGGATATGGAATTTACAGTTGAAAATAAGAAGCTTTACATGCTTCAGACAAGAAACGGCAAAAGAACTGCTCAGGCTGCTTTAAAGATCGCATGTGATCTTGTAGACGAAGGCATGAGAACAGAAGAAGAAGCAGTAGCAATGATCGATCCTCGTAATCTGGATACATTACTGCATCCACAGTTTGACGCAAAGGCATTAAAGGCTGCTACTCCGGTAGGCAAAGGTCTTGGCGCTTCTCCGGGCGCTGCATGTGGCAAGATTGTATTCTCTGCTGAAGATGCTGTAGCATGGCATGACAGAGGAGAAAAAGTCGTTCTGGTACGTCTGGAGACGTCTCCGGAAGATATTACCGGAATGAAAGCATCTCAGGGTATTTTAACTGTCCGCGGCGGTATGACATCTCATGCAGCTGTAGTTGCACGTGGTATGGGAACCTGCTGTGTATCCGGATGCGGCGACATCGCTATGGATGAAGAAAATAAGAAATTTACACTGGCTGGCAAAGAATATCATGAAGGAGACTTCATTTCTATTGATGGCTCTACCGGTAACATTTATGATGGCGAAATCCAGACCGTAGATGCTACGATCGCCGGAGAATTCGGAAGAATTATGGATTGGGCAGATAAATACAGAAGATTAAAAGTTCGTACAAATGCAGATACGCCTGCAGATGCAAAGAAAGCGCGTGAGCTTGGAGCAGAAGGCATTGGTCTTTGCCGTACAGAGCATATGTTCTTCGAAGAAGACAGAATTGCTGCATTCCGTGAAATGATCTGTGCAGATACAGTAGAAGAAAGAGAAGCGGCGCTCGATAAGATTCTTCCATATCAGCAGGGCGATTTCGAAAAATTATACGAAGCTTTGGAAGGCTGCCCGGTAACTATTCGTTTCCTGGATCCGCCTCTTCATGAGTTCGTTCCAACAGAAGAAGAAGATATCGAAAAACTTGCAAATGCGCAGAATAAATCGGTAGAAGAAATCAAGACTCTGATTGATTCTCTGCATGAGTTTAATCCGATGATGGGTCATCGTGGCTGCCGTCTTGCGGTAACATATCCGGAAATTGCAAAGATGCAGACAAAAGCTGTTATCCGCGCAGCAATCAACGTACAGAAAGCACATGCTGACTGGACAGTAAAACCGGAAATCATGATTCCATTAATCTGTGATATCAAAGAGTTAAAGAACGTAAAGAAAGTTGTTGTAGAAACAGCGGACGCTGAAATCGCAGCAGCAGGCGTGAAGTTAGAATATGAAGTAGGTACAATGATCGAGATCCCAAGAGCAGCTCTTACTGCTGACGAGATCGCATCTGAAGCTGACTTCTTCTGCTTCGGCACCAATGACCTGACACAGATGACATTTGGCTTCTCACGTGACGATTCCGGTAAGTTCCTGGACGCTTACTATGACGCTAAGATTTTTGAAAATGATCCGTTTGCGAAACTGGATCAGACAGGTGTTGGTAAGCTTATGGAAACAGCAATTAAGCTTGGCAAGCCGGTAAATGACAAGCTGCATGTTGGTATTTGCGGCGAGCATGGTGGAGATCCTTCTTCGGTTGAATTCTGTCATAAGATTGGATTAGATTATGTGTCCTGCTCACCGTTCCGTGTGCCGATTGCGAGATTGGCTGCGGCTCAGGCGGCTATAGCGCAAAAGTGATATAGCGCAGATCATAAAAATACATTTTTGAATAAGTAAAGAAATAATAAAATCAAAAAATCCCTATCATCTTGCTGATGGTAGGGATTTTTTCCATTGTCTAAATCTCCGTGAGCACATGGCAAAAATCCTCAATGTACCCCGGTACATCTCCGTTTTTTGCCATGCACTCACGAAGATTTATCCGGCGCAATATAACTAGTTATTTATTTTACGGTGTATTAGTGTGATGACCCATTGATATTTATGGCAATTCTGCAGAGGTATTTCACTCCTCAGCAGAAGAAAATTTGGGATACAAGGAAGCCAGCTTATTCCGCGCGTCATCTGCCGTAAAATGCCAGGTTACTTTACACGCATCTTCATTACGCATGTTTTCCCAGGCAGAAACTTCCTTCCTGACGGTTTCCAGATCCATTAGCCTGCGGGCGAGACACTGACGCGTCATGGCATTCAGTTCAATCTCTGCGATATTCAGCCAACTCCCATGTTTTGGTGTATAATGGATTTCCAGCCTTTTTGCATAGTTGCGGGCTTCCGGGGCCGGAAAACATTTATACAGCGATGCTGGAGCGTGTTTGAAAAATCATTCCCGCGATCTGCACTCCCCACTATGCGGAGAATTTATCCCAAATTTAATCAACGTAGCCCGCTACGACTCATAAATTTGGGATGAATTCTCCACAAAGTGTGAAGCACATCTCACGGAAAGCATTTTTCAAACACGCTCTAGCGCATGTGTATTCAGGTTGTCCATTGCCAGGATGATTTTTTCATGGTGTGGATAACATTCAGTCAGAAGGCGTTTTATTTCCAAAGCCCAGTCTTCTGCTGTACGCTGGCATAGCGCCATCCCGACAGCGGCTCCACAAAAATGAAAATGCTGCATGTTCCTTTACGAATATATTCGGAATCCGTTTTTTGGATATCTCCACAGCGCATCGGCTCCAGACGGTTGTCCAGCATCTGATATGGCTTTTCATCCATGCAGACCACCGTGATTTGAGGGTTATATGGCATTTTATATACATCCAGGATATCCTCCATGTGCGCTATAAAATCCACATTTTCCTTTGGTGGGATGCGCCAGTATTCATTCATGTGGGGACGAAGTTCGTTTTTTTAAAACACGACGGATGGTTTCCCGCCCGATAGGCTCATCAAGCTCCAGGCGGACTTGCTTTTCCAGCAGGCGTAGCGTCCACCGGCATCTTCCTTCCGGAGCCGGCCCGCAGGCAATCCTGAGAATCTCAGCTTCAGCTCTGCCATCCGCCTTCTTGCGGGCATTTGATTTCGGGTTACGCTTGATTGACGTGATTGCCTGAATGCCGCCATCCACGTACGCCCTTACAATATTTGAAACTGTTGCTTTGCTGACGCCATATGATTTTGCAATCTGGATCTGGGTGAGGTGTGCAGATGCATTTTCATCCAATTCAAGGAGTATGGAACATCTGCGTATGATCGTTTTACATGT
Organism: uncultured Eubacterium sp.; assembly: GCA_910584595.1. GTDB lineage: Bacteria > Bacillota > Clostridia > Lachnospirales > Lachnospiraceae > Eubacterium_J. The sequence continues at coordinate 207 of CAJUBQ010000078.1, read as the reverse complement.
TTTTTTGCTGATTATCGTATTATGGAGCTTCTTTTTCTCATCGTCGGATAAAAAGATACGGTATGTTCTTGTTCTACCCATAAGTGTAACACCGCCGTTTCTTTTCATCCTATCACATTATACCATAAATATCAATGGGTCATCACACTAGTGTACAGCTCTGACGATTAAAAATTTTTCGCAAAAAAACCTCCTGTTTTATGGGAA
>CAJUBQ010000077.1 GCA_910584595.1 uncultured Eubacterium sp. | reverse complement strand
CTCATGTTAAAATGTTTGTCCGGTCAAAATCAAGCTTGGCTAATTTCACCGATTCTTCACTGTTTTAGGTGTATCTTTTCATAATTCACTCAAATTGTTTTCTGAATCTTTCAAGGTTATTTCACTGTTCAATTATCAATGTTCTTACTTGCTTCGTACAGCTTAGTCATTATAGCAGTTCTTTTTTTGTTTGTCAAGAACTTTTTTCAATTTTTTTATTTCTTTTTCATTTGCTCAGCTGACTAGCTGCAACTGCTATAGACTATCATATTTGTTATTTCTTGTCAATAGCTTTTTTAATTTTTTTAGTTTTCTTTTAAAACTCTTGTCCGCTGTCCTTGCGGCGAATGTTATATTAGCATAGATATTTTTACATGTCAACCATTTTTTTACATTTTTTTATTTTTTTGTTTGAATTTAATTTTTTACTTTTCATATTTTATTCCTCTGCCAGCTTTTCTTTTTTCCTTTCTCGCAATTTTACAAAAAAGCCACTCAGCATAGAAGAACATTCTTCTTCTAATATGCCGTTTACAATTTCTACCTGATGATTAAACTTTGGCATCTGTAATAAATTTAGAACAGATCCGGCACATCCTGCTTTTGGATTCATGGCTCCAATTACTACTTTTTTCATTCTAGCCTGTACAATTGCTCCAGCACACATTTGGCATGGTTCCAGTGTAATATACATCGTACAATCTTCCAATCGCCAATCGCCAATTTTCTTGCTCGCCTTTCGAATTGCTGTAAGTTCTGCATGTGCAAGTGTATTTTTATCTATATTTCTACGATTATATCCTCTGGCAATAATTTTATCATCCTGAACAATCACACAGCCAATTGGAACTTCATCAATGAAGTATGCTTTCTTTGCTTCTTTTAAAGCTGCTTTCATAAATTTTTCCTCCACTGACATCTTCGCAGGCATATTTTAACCTCCCATTTATTTCTTAGTACTTGATGTATCTCTTTTATTATACTATACTAAAACTGTGTTCTGCAATTCTGATTTACTGGAATATGATAATTGCATGATATAAAAAACTTATATATAAATAGATATTATGGAGGTATCTCATGAAATTTTCATATGAAACGGACCGATTAATTTTAAAAATTTTGGATGGCTCTAATGCCAACGATATTCTGCGTTTTTATTTGGCCAATCGTGAACTTTTTGAACTTTGCGAAGCTGCGCGACCGGAAAATTTTTATACCGAAGCCTACCAGCGGCGTATTTTAAACCATGAATTCCAAATGTGTATCAAGCAGACAGGTGTACGTTTTTGGATATATAAAAAAACAGACCCTGCCCATGTTATCGGTACGGTCTGTTTCCGTAATATTATCCGTCATATCTATCAAAGCAGCGAAGTGGGTTACAAATTCGACTCTCTTACATGGCATCACGGCTATGCCTCCGAAGCGCTTCTCAAATGTATCAATATCGCTTTTTATGAAATGAACCTGCATCGTTTGACTGCGCATATTATGCCAGACAATACTGCTTCTATTCATCTTGTAGAACGTACTGGTTTTGAACGTGAAGGCATCGCACGAAAAAGCGCCTTAATACGTGGGATATGGGAAGACCATGTAATATACAGTATTATCCGCCCATAACACACTAATATCACATCTGATTTCCCAAAGTACGATACCAATATCCTGGCTGTTCTCCATTTTCATTTTTATCTTTTTGTGGAAGGAAGTCAGGAAAACCAAAGATGGAAGCCATAACATGTTCCTGATTTTGGTAGATACCTGGTATACCAACAAACCAATTCTGCCCAATCCTTCCAAATGCAAGATATCTGTAATTGAAAAAACCATGTAACAAAAAGCTGTTATTTACCATACTCCAATATTTTTCCGGCAGCAGACGAACATCTTTTATTTCAATACGCACACAAAGCACATTACTTTTTTCCTGGAAATGATTTAACACCGGAAATATTCGTAACATATAACGCCAAGTTTGCATCCATGCATCTACCGGCTGTGGTTGTAACTCAGCTGTTCGAATATCACCAGCCTGCGCTGCCGTTTCATTTTCGTTTATTTCCCCTGATAACATCTTTGATGTTAGATCACCTGGTAAACTTTCATTTTTCGACCGGAATTCTGTTAACTGCGCATTTTTATGTTTTAACCGAGACTCTGCTGCCTGCATATTTTTATGTTTCAATTGGCGCTCTGTTGCCTGCGTATTTTTACGTTTCGATTGAGATTGTGTTGCCTGTGTGTTTTCATGTTTCGACCGGGATTGTGTTGCCTGCGCATCTTCATGTTTCAACTGGGATTCTGTTGCCTGCGCATCTTCATGTTTCAACTGGGATTCTATTGCCTGCGCATCTTCATGTTTCAACTGGGATTCTATTGCCTGCGCATCTTCATGTTTTACTGAAGATTCTGCTTCTAATTTGCTTTTATTTTTTATTTGAGATTCTCGCGCTATGAAATTTTCATCAGGCTGCTGATCTCCTGTTACCATTGTACGTTCATGCTTTAATTTAGACTGAATCTTTTTCATATCTGAATTGCCGGCTTGATACTCATCGGATATGTCTTTTGTCTGAGTTTTTGTTTTTTGTATTGACATTTTCATATTTTGGCGTTGCTGAACTGATTCGGGTTTTTCTTTCTGCATATTTTGCTTTACATTTTCGGTCTTAGCTTCACTTTCATTTTCTTCTGTTCGCTTGTCTTCACTCCATATTTCAAAATGTGTTGTATCTACCGGCTCTTCATCCCATTGACTCAAAAAAGCCGGACGACTATCCACAACAATTAAAATTCCATTCATCTGCATAATTTGCCATGGTGTCTGTCCAATATTTTCTTCTGCCTGTTCAAAACGAAAATCTGCCTGATTTCCGCGAAAAGTTATGTTTCCAATTGAAATCCCTTGTATATTTTTTTGCTTTCTGATAAATAAATAAACTGTCCCGGTTTTACCGGCATATCCATTTTCCTTTAAATGAATATCGACCCGATTGCGTCCTGTACGAAGTTCCATTCTGGCAAATCCGGCATTGTGCATTTTTTGATTGTTATAGATTGAATATAAATAACTTACAAAGCGTTTCATAAACCTTACTGTACTCCTGGCCTGTCATTATTATATTGTATGCTGCACTCATAGATTAATGCCTATATATGGTTTTTCTGCCTTTTATTTTTTGTTCCATTCATATTGACATTTTTTCTTTGGGATATATAATAATGATAACAATTACTATTTTGAAAGGATTTTAATCATGAAGTACAGCAAACAGAGAGAAAGTATTCTCCAATACCTTCGCTCTACGAAATGTCATCCTACCGCAGAAACTGTTTACCGACATATTCTGCCAAACTGTCCCAATATCAGTCTTGGAACGGTTTATCGCAATCTGACGCTGTTAACGGAGCTTGGAGAAATACAAAAAATAACTGATTTTGAAGGTCCAGATCGCTTTGACGGAAATAACACCCCACACTATCATTTTATATGCAGGCAATGCGGGGCTGTCATAGACCTTGAAATGGATTCCCTTTCACACATTAATCTACTTGCAGCACATAATTTCGAAGGAACCATCGAAGGTCATATGACACATTTTTATGGCAAATGTCCGAATTGTGCCAAACCCCATCGATCTGTATCAGTTCAAACAAGCTGATCTGTTATAGTATGTTCCAAAATATGGTCTTTGCAATACATGCAAAGACCAACCAGAGCTGTAAAGTTCATTTTTATAAAAACAGTAATTGTTTCTATTTTTATATTGACACTCGTTACAATTTATGTTATAAAGTTATCAACAGTTAATCAGTATTTTCTGATACAAATACTAATATGACGTGTCAGATTATGTAATACTGATAATACAATATTAAACAAAATGAAAAGGAGAAGTAAAAATGGCTAAATTTGTATGTCAGGTATGTGGTTATGTTCATGAAGGAGATTCAGCGCCGGCACAATGTCCGCAGTGCAAAGCTCCGGCTGAAAAGTTTACAAAACAGGAAGGGGATACAACATGGGCTGCAGAACATGTAGTTGGCGTTGCAAAAGGTGTCTCTGAGGATATTTTAAACGATTTGAGAGCAAACTTTAATGGTGAATGCACAGAAGTTGGTATGTACCTTGCAATGGCAAGAGTTGCTCATAGAGAAGGTTATCCTGAAATTGGCTTATATTGGGAAAAAGCAGCTTTTGAAGAAGCAGAACATGCTGCTAAGTTCGCGGAACTGCTTGGTGAAGTTGTTACAGATAGCACAAAGAAAAACCTTGAAATGCGTGTAGAAGCTGAAAATGGAGCTACTGCAGGTAAAACAGATCTTGCAAAGCGTGCTAAGGCTGCTAACCTGGATGCTATCCATGATACTGTTCATGAAATGGCTCGTGACGAGGCAAGACATGGAAAGGCTTTCGCTGGTCTGTTAAAGAGATATTTTGGCTAGGATTTATAAGAAATTTTAAAGGGAAAGAGGATAGACATGCGGTGTCTGTCCTCTTTTTGAGTGTTAAAATAAGCAGACCATTTTATTTTTGCTGTACCGTATAGGCTCTGGATAATTTCAATATTCATGTTTATCTCAATAAAAAGTTTTCACATTTTCACTTGTAACCTTAAAATAAGGCAAATAAATATATTTCTCCTTTGTAAATTGGATGTTATCCATCCCTTTTTTGAAAACAAGACTCACTGCAAGCTCTGCAATCGCCGCTGCCTGTCCTTCTTTATCATTATACACAGTTGCAGCTAACTGCTTTTCTTCAACTGCCTTTAACCCAATATCTGTTCCGTCAATACCAAAAAATACAGGCAGTACGGCCTCCGTGACATTTAACTTTTTATAGGCGTCCAAAGCGCCAAGCGCCATATCGTCGTTATTGGCTAAGACGAGCTCAATACTATTTTTATGCTGGCTAATCATCTGCATCATACGATTCTGTGCCTGTGCACGATTCCAGTTTGCAATCCGGCAGCTTAACTTTTCAAGTTTAATCCCTTTACTTTTTAAAGCAGCAATTGCATGCTCTGTTCGGATAATCGCATCCTGATGGCCTGCTTCCCCTTCTAGTACCACATATTGTATTTTTCCATCTTTATTACGGTCTGCCTTTTTATTCTGCCTGATATAATCGGCTGCCAGCTCTCCCTGCATCAACCCAGACTGTCTTGCATCCGCGCCTACATAATAAAGTTTGTCCCACTGCATCATATCTTCCGCAACCGGTTCCCGGTTAAAAAAAATAATCGGCACATCACGTTCTCTGGCAAGATCGATAATTTCTGAAGGATCGGCTCGATCTACAAGATTGACACACAATACATCGCAGCCTGCATCGAGCAGCTCTTTTACCTGATCGTCTTGCGTTCGCTGAGAACCAGCCGCGTCCCGGATTGTTACAGTAATTTCAATGTCTTTTGCAGAAAGTCTGTCAAACTGTTCTTTCAGACGGTCGATCAGCTGATTGAGAAACGTATCACTTTTATTATAATAAGCAACCCCAACCTGAGCCTTATCATCTGCTTCTCTCTGCTCTTTTGCGCAAGCGCATAAAAATAAAATACATAAACAATATATTACTGCCAAAATAGTCTTGTTTTGCTTTTTCATTATTTGCCTCTTAATCTTAAAATGAAGTGTGCATCAGCTCTCGCAGGCTTTATTGGCTCATTGTAAAAAGAATCTCCTGATTTTTTTCTAAGAATAATTCTTCTCTGCGTATGGCTGTAAATGAAACTGTTTTCCCCTCCATTTTGTGAAAATAATGTTTCAGGCTTTGCGCTATCTGCGTCACACTCTGATAGCCCATGCTGAATGTATCCGGAACAATCAGACATTCGACAGCGCCTATATCCAGCCCATAGACTGCCTCAGTAGAATTTCCTATGCCATATACTAACGCGCCGTGAAGATTATTGGCTTCTGCATATTGTCCTGCCACAATCAAACTGTGATTATCCAACGCAACTGCAATATCCACCGCGGACTGCTCTCCCAGAAAAATATCTCCTGTTTCGGCCAAAGAGCAAGAAACTGTCCATCTTACTTTTGCGCCTGTGCCTTCCAATGAATCTTCAAATCCCTGCTTCCTTTTTCTGACGGCCTCTCCTTGCTGATTCTGTCCTGTTATGATGCCAATTGCCTTGCCTTTCAGATTTCCATTATAATCGTTTAACAATTCTTCTGCCAGCTTTTTCCCCATAGCATAGTGATCTGGTTCCACTATCGGAAGCCGGGCATCATCTTGTACAACGAATGCATCTGATTCCACAAGCATCATCAACGCCTTTTTCTGCAGTTTCTTTAATTTACGGTATATATTTTTTCCTGAAACCGGCTGTACAATGACAGCGTCTGCTCCATGCTCGATTTCCTGGGAGATCACACTCATTTCTTCCTCTTCTGTCATCGTATCCGCAGTGCTTACAATCACCAGCTCAATCTCCTGATCCTGAGCTGCCATTTTCAACCCGTATCGAAAAGCTGCCCATTGGCTATCTTCCGAGTTTTGAATAACAACTGAAATCCTATCTATATGTTCTTCATTTTTTCCTTTCATCATAACAGCCAGTATTAAGACCATAACAGCCAAAACTGCTTCAAACGCATAAAACCACTTTCCATTATTTTTCATATATGTTTCTTATCCTGTATACTATTATCTTCCATCTCCTCCAGGCTGAATGCATATCCTTTTTCAAGATTCTTTCTGTTTTCTTCCGTATAAGGCACCGCCGGAATACAAATTGAGACTGTTGCCCCTTCATCCGGTTCACTATCAACAATAAGCCCATACTCTTTTCCAAAAAGAATCTGAATTCGGTTGTTTACATTTACAAGCCCGACACCTGAACCATGTTTATGAATATGGTTACTATCCGTTAAAATAAGATTTACCTCATCCTTACTCATTCCAACACCATTATCCATTACCGATAAAACAATCATTCCCTCATGCTGCTTCCCCGTTACTATTATTTCTCCACAATCTTCCATGCCACTTACTCCATAATTAATCGCATTTTCTAATATTGGCTGTAATACTAATTTAACAGTACAATAATCATAAATAGCCGGGTCTGCTTCAAAAACAATGGAAAATTTGTTTTTATAACGAACCTTTTGTATATTCATATAGCTTTTTGCATGCTGCAGCTCATCTTTGATACTAATAATGGTTCGTCCCTTAGAAAGGCTGATGCGAAAGAGCTTCGCCAATTCGGAAATCATAAATACTGCGTCGTCATTTCGTTCATCTTCCACCATCCATGTGATAGAATCCAGAGCATTATATAAAAAGTGCGGATTTATTTGGCTCTGCAAGGCATCCAATTCACTTTTTCTCCGTTCGTTCTGCTCGAAAACGATTTTATGCATCAGCGCATCGATCTGCTCATAAGATCGTTGTATCGAATATCCAAGATGCCTGATCTCCTGTGAACCGCCAATATAAATCACTGGCTTTTCACCCGCTTCATATTCCATGACCGAATTTTTCAATTTTAAAATCGGCCTGGAAATTCTGACAGATATCATCCGATTAATTACAGCTAACATCATTGCCATTAAAAGGATCAGCATGACAATAAAATATTTAATATCAAACATATCATGTGTAAATGCAGCATCCGGTATAATACCTATCAGTTTCCATCCTGTATAGCTAATCGTATTAACAATCACCTTTCGATGTTCACCGTCAAATACATCATCATATACGCCGTCTTTAAATCCGGCTGCTTTCCTGCTGTTTTCTTTGGCAATCCCCTGACGAATCTGCATCTGTTTTTTATGATATATGATCTGGCCATTACCATCGCACAGATAATAATACTGTCCATTATTTGATACATTAATCTTTTTCATCATACGTGAGATACCGGCATAGTCCATGTCAACAAGCAGCACCCCCGTAATCGGTACCCCACGATCTGTGAGCTCTACAACTCGGCTTAAAGAAATCACCCAATAATATTGCCGTGTGCCATCGTCAAAAAGATTTTGAATATGTGGTGCAGAAAAATGCATATTCGCGGTATCTCCAACAGCCTTTTCATACCATTCCTGTTTTGTCACATTTGGATCTTCCTTTTGCAAGGCAACCGGTTCTGCCGCCATTAGGCTGCCATAATTGTTATAAATAGCAATACTGCGCAGTCTGCTTCGATTTGCTTCGTATAAAAGGTTCATTCCCTGTCTAATCCCATTTTCCGGACTGGTAAGATCGCTTTCTTTAATTACATTATAATATACCGCATCTGAAATCTGCCGCATGCTTACTAAATAGTCTTCCAAATTTTCTCCGGTCTGCTCCATCAGTTTCTTTGTGCTTTGTATCATCTCCTGACGCGAAACTGCCGAAAACCGGATATACATTCCTATTCCAAGAATTAACATAATGGATATAGAAATCAGTGAAAAAGCAATCATAATGGTTGACTGTATCTGCCGCGGCTTTAATTTCTCCATAAAGTCGAAATACTTAGTTCTCACTATTTGTATGCTCCGTTCTGTACTTGGAAGGTGACACGCCAAATTTTCTTTTAAACACATAACTAAAATAATTCGGATCTGTATAACCTACTTTTTTCGCTATCAGATAACTTTTTTCATCTGTCTCAATCAATAAATTTGCTGCCTGATCCATTCGATAATCTGTTAAATAACTGATAAAGGAACTTCCCGTTTCTTTTTTAAAAATCGTTGAGAAATAAGAATTGGATACGCCCAAAACCTCACAAATACAATCTAACGATAATTGTTCATCTCCATAATTATTATGAACATACTCCTCTGCCTTGGAAACAAATGATTTGGTTGAGCTGTTGCGTGCACGAATCATTGTTTTACGAAACAAAATACAATTTTCAATCAGCCATTCGCGTAATGCCTCCGGATCCATATCCAGCAGTTTGCTGTACAACATTCGTATATCTCCGGAAAAATCATCTGTTAAAATATCGTGATTCGCTGAAAATCGGTATAATGCACTCACGAGTTCCATCATATCAATATGATATTGCTGCAATGATTTATTTGAAAAAGATGCATGACTTAAGTATCTATCAGCCGCTTCAGCAACCTCTTCTTCCGAACCAAAACGAACCATTTTCAACAGACCGGATAATTCCGCATCATTCGTCGATCCAGAACCGGATATTTTTTGAGGCGCCATCTCTTTCATATTAATCGCTCTGGAAGATCCGTAAATCACTCGATAAGACACTGCTTCCCTTGCACTTTGATAAGAATGTGACAGCTCCAAAATACTTTGGCAGCTTTGTCCAATCCCAATCGTTACAACAGCTCCGATCATACGTCTGGCATATTTGCAAAATCTGTCGCAATCATCTGTCAAATCTGAGATTTGTGTTTCGTTCTGCAGCTGTGCAATTAAAATCGTATTTCCCAGATAAGAAAAACATTTTGCCTGCCATTTTCCTGCCAGACGCTCATTCGCCTGCTTCTGCACAGATGTTGACAATAGCAGAAGGTTCATATGGTCAGGTACCTGACAGGATGAAGTATGAATCACAAGACAGCTAAAAAAAGGCCCTGGAAACGAGAGCTGATAATCAGACAGATACTTTGGTATTTCTTCTTTTAAAATGCGTCCTTCTATCAACGCTGCATAAAAATCAGCTTGTATTAAAGGCAAAGATTCCAAATAATATTTCTGCAGTATTTCCACATTTCGTTTTTCATTAATTTCCTGATCGAGTTTTCGTTTCAGTTGTGTAAATATATTTGTTAATTCTGCAGAATTAATCGGTTTTAAAATGTACTCCTCCGCCTCCAAATGAACAGCCTCTTTTGCATACTCAAATTCATCAAATCCGGTAAAAAAAAGAATTTTGGCGGCCGGAAACTCAGCTTTCACACGATTGGATAACTCCAGCCCATCCATATATGGCATTTTTATATCTGTCATAATGACATCCGGCTGGAATTCTTCTACCATTTCAAACGCCTTTACCCCATTACAGGCATATCCAATCACAGAAAAACCGAGACTGTTCCAATCTATCTTCTTCATAATTGCCTGTATCACTTCTTCTTCATCATCTACAAGAAGAATTGTATATTTGTCCATACGTTTATCTCCATCAAAAACCATTATTACAGCAAATATTATAGCAAACACGCAGGCAATTGTAAATATTACGGATCTATGCAAAATAGTAAACATAAAAAGAGCCAGAAAATCCTGGCTCTCTTCCTTCTATTTTTTCTGTACATATTTCAAGCAGTCAAGCGTTACCGCTACGAGAATAATAATACCTGAAAATACAAACTGCAAGTTCGTATCAATTCCAAGAATCGTGAGTGAGTATGTAAGCGCAGTAAAGATAAATACACCGACTACTACACCTGAAATTTTTCCAATACCGCCGGTAAACGATACGCCTCCAACTACGCAAGCTGCAATGGCATCCATTTCCCAGCCCTGACCATAAGCTGCAGAACCAGACCCAAACATTCTTGCACATTCCAGCCAGGAACCAAATCCATAAAGGATACCTGCCAGAACAAACGCGCCTACCGTAACACGGAATACGGAAATACCAGAAACCGATGCCGCTTCCGGATTACCGCCGACTGCATATAAATTTTTACCAAATGTCGTCTTGTTCCAAATAAACCATACAATTACAATGGCTGCAGCCGCCCATAATATGATCGTTGGAAATCCATTAATCTTTGGAATAATCATCGCCGGTATGGACGGTTCGATCGCTCCAAACGATACCCCTTTGGTTGCATAGGTAATCAGACCAAAAATCACAAGCATATTTGCCATTGTAGAGATAAATGGATGCATTTTAAACTTTGCTGTAAAAAATCCTGCAATTGCCGTAAAAAATGTGCACAGAAGCACACACACTACAAGCGCTAATATGACTCTTACTCCAACCGGCAGCGCTGTAAAATCAAATGCATGACCAAAAACAAAACCTGTATTGACTCCCTGATGCATAATAATCGTTGCTGTCGTCATCCCCATACCAACCATACGTCCAATAGAAAGATCGGTACCTGTCAAAAGAATCAAACCTGCGACGCCAAGCGCCAGAAACATACGCGGAGATGCCTGCTGCAAAATATTCAATACATTATTATATGTAAGCAACGGCGTTTTTTTCACAATCGGCGTAATAATGCATAACATAATAAAAATTAAAACAATTGCAATATATAACCCATTTTGAAGCAAAAATGTCCTTCGATTAAACGTATATTTATAATTTTCCCATTTTTGTGCACTTGTTTCCGCGAATGTAAATTTAGACATACGAAGCAAGTCAATCAAATGATATTTATAAGTATAGGCTGCGTGTTTTCTGTCTTTTATTTGCTGCAGATCTTTATCTAATTCCATCTTTGCATCAAACAGACGATTTTTATGAACGTACTTTTCATCTTTAATTTCCTGATGGTCTGATAATTTTGATACTGCAGTCTGATGTTCTTGCCCAAGCTGTGCAATCCTATTATTATATTTCTCCTTTGCAGCTTCCTTTTCACGTCCACAGCTCTCTTTTACTGCCTGATAATAATCTTTATGAAAATGTTCTTTAAGATACGCTTCTGCATCAGAGATCAACTTTGATATTTCATCTTTATTTTGTGCTTCTACTGCTTTTGCCTTCTCCAGCTCTGCCTGATCAGCAGCAATCTGCGCTTCCTTCTCCTGCTTTGTAAGGGAACGATCTCTCTTTACTCTGTCCATATGATTTTGAAGAGAGAGAACCCTGTCTGTCCCATCTGCTCTGAGACTGTCTATCTTTGCCTGTATTACGCCGACATAATCTTCAATTGGCCGACGCAGCTCCATTTCCTGTTCAGCTGTTAGAATCATACTGTTTCCGTTCGCCATATGCTTTCATCTCCCTCTTTTATAGGTATTTTGCACTAAGCCTTAAAAGCTCTTCCTGATCGGTCTCTTTCGTATTTACAATTCCGGAAAGGTGTCCATTGGACATTACACCGATACGATTTGTAATTCCAAGTATTTCCGGCATTTCAGAAGAAACAACAATAATGGTCTTTCCTTGTTTGGCCATATTGATAATCAGCTCATAAATCTCATATTTCGCACCGACGTCAATTCCTCTGGTCGGTTCATCCATCATAAATATTTGCGGACTACGCTCCAGCCATTTCCCCATAATGACTTTTTGCTGGTTACCGCCAGAAAGACTTGAGATCATATCTTCCGGTCCCATACATTTTGTATGCATGATTTTGATCTCTTTTGCTGTTGCCTTAACCATTTTAGAATCTGAAAGTGCAATGCCCGATTTATACTGATTTAGATTTGCAATTGTCGTATTAAACGTAAGGTCCCCCTTCAAAAACAGACCATTTGCCTTACGTTCTTCTGTAATCATTGCAAATCCATGATCCATTGCTTCTCTGGCGCTGGTGAAATTCATCAAACGTTGATTAAAATATACTCGGCCTGCCGCTCTTGTTCGAACACCAAAAATTGTTTCCAACAATTCGGTCCTTCCAGCGCCCACCAGACCGTACAGTCCAAAAATCTCTCCCTCTTTTACATCAAACGTAATATCCTGCAAATGCGGCTCGAACTTTGTAGACAAATGCTGAATGGATAAAATAACATCTTTTGGTTCATTATCTACCGGAGGAAACCGGTTTTCCAGAGAACGGCCAACCATCGCAGCAATCAGCTCATTCATATTTGTATCTTTGCTGCTCTTTGTCATAACCAGATTACCATCACGCAGCACAGAGATTTCATCACAGATTTCAAAAATCTCATCCATTTTATGAGAAATATAAATCAATGAAATTCCCTGTTCTTTCAGCATCCGCATCATCTCAAACAGCTTTTCTACTTCCTGCACCGTCAGAGAAGAGGTTGGTTCATCCAGAACAATTACTTTAGAATTATAAGAAATCGCTTTGGCAATCTCACACATCTGTCTTTGTGATACGGACATATTACGCATAGGCTGTGTTAAATTCACGGTCATGCCAAGTTTCCGAAAAAGCTCGGAAGCTTCTTTTTTCATTCTGCCTTCATCCACCACACCCATCGAATTGACCGGATACCGTCCAAGAAACAGATTGTCAATGACATTTCTTTCCAGACATTGATTCAATTCCTGATGAACCATTGCTATACCGTTTTCCAATGCATCCTTTGGTCCGGAAAAACTCACTTCCTTCCCATCAAGGAAAATTATTCCTTCGTCTTTCTGATACGTACCGAACAGACACTTCATCATGGTTGATTTGCCGGCGCCATTTTCACCCATTAGCCCCATAACCGTTCCGCGCTTCACATCCAGATTAATGTGGTCCAAAACCCGGTTTCGGCCAAAGGACTTGCTCATGCCGCGTATCGATAAGACGATCTGATCTTTCTTATCTGCCATACTCTTTCCCCCGTATATGTATTTGGCAACGCTCTTATAAAACTGTTACCATATTTTCTAAAAGATTAGGGAGAATTTCTTCTCCCTAATCGCCTGTCTGTCCTTATTTCAAAATGAATAATATTGCGCAAAATTACTGATTCAATAAAGCTGTATAAGAAGCTGCATTATCTGTCTTTACCATGTTGATTGCAAATGCATCATACTGGCCAGGATTTCCAAGACGGTTTGTAATGTTAGACTCTGTCTGTCCATCACCGCCAATATAATCAACTTCCAGATTCAGAATATCATCATAATTCTGAAGCAGCGGCTGATAAGTAGAACTTAAGAAGTTATCAGAAGCATTATAAATATTCAGCCATACTTTCTTTGAAGGACTCTTTGTTGCATCAAGCTGTTTGGATACCGGTTCATAGATCTTTGTAGAATCTGTGAAATCCTGATAATTTTCAGAAGTAACAGCTACATTCAACGCATAGTAAGAACGTTGTTCTTCATTATATACAAATACATCATCAGACAATACATTTCCTGCTTCATCCGCTGTGCCGATACCTGTGTCAATATCTACGCCATCCAGTGCGTTACGCAATACACGAAGCGTCAGATAAGCCTGTACATCCGCATGCTGGCTGATTGTTCCGCCATAACCTTCTGCAATTGCCGCTACTGCATCACTGTTCGCGTCATAACCAAAGGTCGGTACATTATTATCTTTTGACCATGCATTAAACATAGACATTCCCATACCATCATTATTAGATGCTATAATATCGATTTCTTCGCCAAATGAAGAAGACCATGTCCCAATCGCGTTACCAGCTGTTGCTGCATCCCATGTTGCACCTGCAGAGTTTTTCATTTCCTGAGAAGCCAGCTCACGTACGACATATTTTTTGCCACCAACTTCTATAGAACCATCCTGAACCGCAGCAGCAGATCCATCTGTATTTGTGCCTACCGGATCACTGTTAATATCACCATCTTTTTCAACGCCTGTGCCAAGAGCTTTACGGATGCCTCTTGTACGCGCAATGGAATCATTATGTCCAATATCGCCAATCGCAAGCACATAACCAATAACACCGTCACCGTTACGGTCAATTTTATCAATATTTGCCTCAATATAATCTTTTACCATCGTGCCTTGCAGCTCAGCGCCTTGATTTGCATCAAACCCTACATAATATGTACTGTCATTAAAAGATAATGCTGCCATATCTAATTCACCTGTAGAACTGTTCGATGGCTGGCGGTTAAACCATACGAGCGGTTTATCTTTATTTGCCACTTCGGCTGAAGAACCGTCGTTTGCTGCATCGTCGTTGGAAGCGTCATCTGCCGCGCCGTCATCAGCGTTATCGCTTGCACTATCTTCTGTCGCTGTATTCCCACCATCTGTCGCAGGCTTGTTATCTCCGCCTGATCCACATGCAGTAAATGAAAGTCCCATCATTACTGCCAATGTCATTGAAACTAATTTTCTTTTCATATTTTTTCTCCTTTCCATACATTCACGCATTATGCGTAACCCCTTGTTGATATTGAACAGTATAGCGAATATTTTCAAAGGAAAACATAGAATATTTTTCTATAAACATTGAAATTTTTATGATTTTCGTTGTATATATCAAACAATTTATAAGATTATTTCGCAAAAATGCATATATAATGCCAAATAATGTAAAAATAAAAACCAGCAAAGTCAAAAATGACATATTGCCTTTTCCAACTTCACTGGTTTACATTGTGTCTGTTTCATTTTCCAACAATCGTCTCAGCAAATGCGCTCGATGATTGATAAACATTTCGGTTACCTGATAGCTGTCCGTCTCTTCATAATCACATGGATGAATCTGCTCATCATCAAATGTCAAAATTTCTGCATTGGGCATCCCCAGCAAAATAGGTGAATGTGTTACAATTATAAATTGTGATTCCTCTTTGACACATCGGTCAATTTCCATTAAAAGCGTCAATTGTCTCTGCGGCGACAAAGCTGCTTCCGGCTCATCCAATAAATAAAGGCCATTTGGCCGAAAATGCTTCTGCGCAACCGCAAGAAAACTTTCTCCATGCGATATCTGGTGCAGCCGTTCAGACGGTACGGTTCCCCTTGCATATTCTTCTTCCATTGTCGCTACATTATAAAAGCTCTCTGCCCGAAGAAAATACCCCCATTCGGCATGTCTGACTCCTTTGATAATCCGTATTGCTTCATAAAGTTCTGAATGAGAATCATACGTAGAAAAACTGTAATTTTTTGTTCCTCCCTCAGGATTAAAACCTTCCGCTATGGCAATCGCTTCTAACAGTGTAGATTTTCCGCTCCCATTTTCTCCTACAAAAAATGTAATCGGTTTATGAAATTCTAAATGCTGCAGGTTTTGTACTGCCGGAATGCTTCTGACATAACTATATGGAGATATGTTTTCCCATTTCATCTGAATTCCCCGGATGAATTGATCCTTCATGCTATAACCTCCAGTTCGATACTCCATGTGATTACAAATCTTTTAATAATGCTATCAATGGCCGGAGCACTCTATAATATTTAATTTGTGTTTTCAGTTCCGGAATTTTATCAAAGTCCATCTTAATAGCATTCAAATCCCTATAATGATGCGCACGTATGATCTCATAAATATTTTTTGCTTTGTCTGTATCCAGGTCATGCGCATATAACGCCAATGTTACAATATTTATACACCTTTCATCAAAGTCCCCTGTAAAATGTCTGGAAAAATCTTCACGCATAAGTGCGTCGCGTCGAATCTTCTGATACCATTCTCTTCCTGACTTTTGTCCTAATATGACGGTTAGCGCACAATACCAGCCATTTAGATTGGAAAACGGTATAGACTTTGCAATTTCAGACACATATTGCTCTTCTGTCAATTTTGTCTGATTTTCATACATATTTTGTTTTTGCATAAACATTTTTTTCTGATTTTTGGCCTTCGTCTTTTTGGCCTGTTTATGTTTCTTTTTTTCCTTTTTATCTCGCTTCTTTTTCTGATCCGGATATTTCTGGTTCATTTGTATTCCCCGGCTTTGCCAAAACTCTACCGTTTTTTGATAACCTTTGTCATTTGAGAAAATACAATAGGACGCCTTTGGATGTTTCGCAATCATATATGCCAGCGCCCCTATAAGCTGATAATCTAAAGCATTATTCCCAACCGCACATTCCAGCCAGATAATTTTAGGATTATTTACTTGTCTGACTAAAAATTCTTCCAAACATTTCGAATGATTTTCTGTATAAAAAGTGATAATCCGATCCTTCTTTTTTAATTTTTTCACTAATCTTAACCAACTGTCTCCGACATTTTCTGTATCAATGAAATAATATTTTCTTTTCAAAACAATACCCTTTCCTAACCATCTTAACTCTTTTATCAATTTCAGCAACAAATCCGCTTGTCTTTTGTATTACCTGTTATATGCAATTTCTATCATAATCTGAATTATCATAGTATTCGCTAATTTTTATACACTATACCATATTTTAACAAAAAAGTGAATCTCTGGATTCTGCCACTGATTTTATATATTATCTCAAATTGCGACACCTTTTTTGAACTGTTCTTGGGTATACTAATTGTGGAGTGAGGTGTTCAAATAGTGGATTCTAAAAACTTCGGCGAAATCTTAAAAGATCTTCGCAAACGTTCTGGTTTGACACAGGAGCAGCTTGGAGAACAGATTGGCAAGTCTAAATCCATCATATCTTTTTATGAACTCCGGGATCGCAGCCCTTCTCCTGTCGCACTGGTAAAACTGGCCTCCGTCTTCCATGTGAGCACAGATTATCTTCTGGGCGTTGATCCTGCCAGACGGCTTGACGTATCAGAGCTGACTGAAGAAGATATTGCTGTCGTTACCCAAATGATAGACTTGTTAAGAAAAAAGAACCAGAACAATCAAAAACTCCGATGACATTATTTCCATGGCTCCTCCTTATTCGTAACAGGTCAGACTATGGCCTGTTACGTCTCAATATCTGAAAAATTCATTTATGCTTCTCATACGGACAAATACATAGCCATAATATAAAATGACAGAACATTTTATATCAATGTTCTGTCATTTATAAGGAACTGTATGTAAATAACTTAAAGCAGTTGCGCAGGATTTTTCTTCGATAGCGCTGTTCAAAAATCAGGCGCATACCCTAAGGGGCACGCTGTAGCGGGCTATGTAACTGATTTTTGAACAGCGCTATCGGAGAAAAAGACAAGCAAATGGTTTAAGTTATTTACATACAGTTCCTAAGAACTGCATATACTTAGAAACAGTCTTTATCCTTTGTTCTCTCTTGCCAAAAGCTCTTTTTTCAGCTCCTTGATTTCCATACTGATTATTGTCACAGAGCCTATGGACTTTGTTAAAATCACCCAAAACGCAAGCGCCGGTACTGCAGTTAATAACGACACCCATGTAACACCTGTCATCAAAAAGCTTGTAATGCTCATCATCGACCATAACATTGCCCATGTAAACGACATAAATTTAATAACTATTTCTGTTATTTGCCTCATTCTCAGCCTTCGTAAAATGTACTTTCCCCTGTCAGGTTTCCGTAAAAGATCTACGCTCCAGGTCATATCATCAACTGTCTTGTATAAAAACAATATATCATCTTTTATACTTTCTTCTTTTCCGTCTTTTCTTTCTTCTTTTTTCCTGAACATTTTATACCTCCTCACATACAATCACACTATTTCAGCTACTCATTTAGTATCATAACACATATTTTCTGTTTAATCCAGTACTATTCGAATCATTTGAACACTATTTTAGTATTTTTGGTTATTTTTTCATTTTGTTGGTACACAACATTAAAACTATACGCAGAATCTTGTACTGATTTAGTGGATAATTCAAAAAATAAAACCTGCTGATACAATCACTGTATCAACAGGTTTTATACAATCATCTCTCCTGCACTTTGACTTTATTCATATTTTTGCTACATATTTACGTGCGTTTTTATAATTTGGTCTGCCATCCCGGCCACTTAAATCAAAACTTACTCCATAATAACTGTTTTCATCGTCAATCAGGCTCCATGTGGGGTCATAAATCTTTCCTGCTATTTCAGCCCAGCCATGCCCACCGCTGGATACTGCATAACAGTTTTTATATCCGGCTGCATTTGCCAGAAATGCAAATGCGGCTCCAAATGCATAACAATTCCCATGTCCCTCTTCAAATAAATTCAATGCGTAATCTGCCTCCCACTGTTTTGTTTTTTCAAAAACAGGTGAACCTCGATATTGAAAATGCTGTAATAAATATTCAAAACACTTCTGCAGTTTTTCCGCTTTTCCCATTTCAGGTCTCGTTGCCTTTTCTAAAACTTGATTTGCTCTGACCAAAACGTTTAGTTTCTCTGTACTTGCCTCCGTTAGCTCCGCTTTGCCATTTTCTGTTAAGCGAATGCCATTTACTGTTTTTGCTTTTTGCATCCAGCCTTTCTCACCATTGCCTGTTTTGAAAAAATAGTAATCACCGTTCACATACTGCCATCCGGTTCTCTGAATGCCATTTGCCGCAAAATAATAATATTTGTTCTGGATTTCTTTTAAACCGGTTACTTTTTTTCCATTTTCATAATAAAAAAACCTTTGATTTCTGGTTTTCCACTTTCCTGATTCACCGATTTTCTGATTTTCTCCTTTGATGCTGTAATCAGACTCATGTTCATCCAGTCCTGATTCACTATCGTTCGTAAGCTGCATATCTGCAATTACATCGTTAAAATTTTTATCAGCCTGAACCGGACTTTTGGGCTGAAAAAACATCAGAACAAACGCTGTCAGCAGTATTCGCCATATTTTCTTTTTTACTTTTTTATGGATTTTCATATGCATCACTCCTAGCCAGATTTATTCTGAACCGGCATTAATATTCTTCAGTTTCCATACTTCCATCGGAATAGTAAATTTCTACATATCCATGTCCACTTCCGTCACAATCATCGTATTTTTCTCTTCTGATCTCTGTTTTTTCCTCAGCATCGCTGCCGTTATCTGTTGCGTCTTGTACATCTTTGTCCGATATTTGTTCTTGATCTGCATTCGTATCTGCCACATCTGTTCCGCATCCAGCCACAAGTGCGACAGACATTAAAATTGCTATCACCATTTTTTTACTTTTCATTGAATCTTCTCTCCTCAGTTATAAAGATACTCCTAAAAATATTTTCACATTTTCCACTTCCATCGCATTAAAATTATCATCCCCTTTCTTTGAGCGTATTTGAAATATCTGTTCATATTTTCTTTATTTTCTAATAAAAGCAAGATTCTGTCAATGTATTTTACATTCAAATAAAACAATGAAGAATAGGTATCCGAATACAAATCTCACAGCACATAAATGTCAGACAATACGCGCCCAGCACAGGCATCATATAGAGTAAAACAATATTTTCAGGATACCATTGATACATAACATATTGCATTAAGACTATACATATATAATGAAACACATAAAAGCCATATGACCTTTTCGTCATATATTGTGATACTTTACCATGAAACAGAAAATACTTTTTTCCGATTCCCAGCAGACCAGCAGACATAAACCACTCGGATACATATTTACTGATTTTAAGCATCGGATATTGTCCGGCTGACCAAAGCATAAAATAAACATACAAAAAAGCCGCTATAGATCCTATGCTCAAAAAAAGCCATTTGTAATTCTCTGTCTTGCTTATCGTTTCGCCTGAAAATATATAATAACCTGTCAGAAACATATACATGTATTCTGCTATGCTTTTACCCCCTATGGAGAGCAATTCATGCAAAAACGGCAACGGCAATCCAAAAAGGCAAATCATCCAAAGCGGCAAATCGATACGGCATTCAGGCATCACTTTTTTCTGTAACACAATCAAACCCAAAGATAAACACGAAATAAGAAATAAATACAATATAAACCAAAACTGTCCTACTGAAAAACCACCGTCTGCTCCAGTCAGATCGGTAAACTTATGAAAAAAAACCAGATAATGTTCAAACAGATTGCCATGATAACCACAATTAAATTTGTCTGCAATATACGTCATCAGAGGCATAATCAGCAGTGTTCCAAAGACGAAAGGCATTAACAATCTTTTCAGCCTTTCTGCCAGATATTGCCAGATTGTTCTTTTCTGCAACGCAAACCTTGTACTGATACCCGCTGCCAAAAACATGAATGGCATAAAATATGGATTTAAAAACACTACGATACTGCTTATTATCTTATTACCTTCAAAAAATATATAATTAGGCTCTCCCCATACATTCCAAGCCATTGCAGCATGATATGGAATCAGTAAAAAAATAAACATCCACTTTAAATTATCTATATACACTCTTCTCATATTGCTTATCATCCCAATCAATGATCCTGATCTTTTATCACCATTTCCATCATGCAGCTTACCATCCCAATTCCAATAGCCAGTTATTTAATAATCTCTCCCTATCCTTCTCTTTTATCTCTAAGTCTTCAGGACTTATATACTCGCCCTTAATGTTGCCATCAACAATATACAACACTCTGGAACACTTTGCGGCTACCTTTGCATCATGAGTTACCATCATAATCGTTGTTCCTTCTTCGTTTACCTTTGCCAGTTCCTCCATTACCTCATTTGATGTAGTTCTGTTCAAAGCCCCCGTAGGTTCATCCGCAAATAAAACCTTGGGCATATTCATCATACTTCTGCAAATGCAGGCTCTTTGAAGCTGCCCTCCCGAAACTTCATTGATATCGTTATCAGCAATGTCAATAATCCCCAGCTTACGCATTAAGTTCTGTCCGCGCCGGACCGTTTCTTTACGTGTTTCGGTATTCTTCTTAGATTGTACCGCAGGAAGAATAATATTGTCAAGAACGGTCAGATTTTTAAGCATATACATCTGCTGAAAGATAAAGCCCATTTCATCAAGACGTAAGTCTGCCAGCTCCTTTTCACCCATTTTTGCAATGTTCTTTCCACAGAATTTTGCTTCTCCTGCGGTTATGGAATCCATGCCCGAAACGGCATATAAAAGAGTTGATTTCCCCGATCCTGACGGACCCATAACGGCTACCATTTCGCCTTCTGAAACGGTAAAGTTTACATTTTTCAAAACGTTGTTCTGGCGTTTGTTTACGATATATGTTTTGCAGAGGTCTTTTACTTCTAAGATATTCATCATCGTTTCCTTTCTTCCTTCAAAATTATTCAATGTTAGCAGTGTCAGAGGACTTGATTTTTCTTGTGTAAAGTGAGGTCAGAAATGCGCTTACGGCTGTTGTAGCCAGAATGACAACAGGAAAGATCAGATACATTTCAACAGGATTAATAACATAGTCAACTGCAAGCTCCATTCCCATCATTTTAAAGATCGGGTCAATGCAAAGATGCGTAAGAGGCATGGCGAAAATTTCGCCGATCATCACAGCCATCATTCCCACGAATAAAAACCTTAAAGCGTGGTATGCATAGATTTTTCCGTTTCGTGTGCCTACGGCTTTCATGAGCGCAATTTCGCCCTGCTCCTTTGCGATAAAAGAACGCTCCATAAGTAC
>CAJUBQ010000076.1 GCA_910584595.1 uncultured Eubacterium sp. | reverse complement strand
CTGTGAAGCACATCTCACAGAAAGCATTTTTCAAACACGCTCTAAGGAACTGTAAAGAAATAATAAATTCATGTCTGAATTGTTTATGCTTAATCCAACAGCCATTCATAAACCTTAATGAAAATACTGCGCATATTCTAACTTTATTTCAGAAAAAAGTTCCAATCCTAATAATGAGCCAAGCATTTTTACAAGAATGTCAGTGGAAACACTTTCCTCATACTCAATTAAAATAAATTGAAAAATAACAACACTACTAAAATAACCAATACAATCCATTGTATTGTTGCCAAGTAAATTTGCTAACACTGTAAAACAATACTCTGGACAATCACCATTTATCCTCATTTCTAGCGCTATTTTTTCAAATTCATTTTGACTAATACTACATTCTTTTTCAAAAGGTTCAATCCCTAATGAACGATATTCAATTCCTAAATTTATGTATTTCTTTACCCATTGTATGCATTCATCTTTGTTTTCAGTAACAGCTTTTTTCATCATATTCCAGTCAATAGAAATAAAATTCTTTAACATCATCACTATATTTACGGAATATTTCTTTCGCCTTCATTTAAAGTACCTTTACCGCCATCTGTTACTGTTAATGCATAACTTATTTTTGTGAAGCCTATCGCTGTTACAGTATCTGTATGAGCCCATCCATATACTAATCTACGCTCATCAACTTTATGGTTAATGATTCCCTGCCCTTTTGCATTGTAAAAGGTTATACTTCCTTTCACTGAATCAACAACATCAAACATAAATCCCACATTCATAAGCACTATCTTAGCTTTATTGGAATTGCTTGAATCCCTTGTTACTGTTAAAGCAACATAATCTGTAACCCAATTATCTCTCGCTACTTTACCACCTGTTTCAATAAGATGGTTCATTTCTTCTTCTGTAACAAATACAATCGGCATCTCGGTAACCGCTCCATCCACTGTAACTTCAGCGTGAGCAACTATTTCGCCTGATTCCCATTCATTACTTTCTGCTGCATACACATTCAGATTCATACCACCTAATAGTGTGCAAACAAGCAATAGATACACAACGAATTTTCTTAAATGTTTAATAAAAATCATCCTCCTTAACTTTCTAAAAATTGAATATCATTCAAAACGAATGATATAATTATAACATATTTATGATTAGATTGTCAAAAAAGTATTTATATTTTATCCTTTTGATGATAGGAACTTTGCGTTGCTTTTACAGATTTTCATGTAAACTTACGGTTGCAGCCCGCTATTTACCGCTGTTTTATCAAAACTTTGTCATCTGTCACAAAAAATAAGCAGAGGACATTTCTGCCCTCCGCCAAACTGATATTTCTAAACCATCCTGTTCATGCTGCCATATATCCGGACATTACAGCTTTTGCAAAATCTCAAGCGCATCCTTGCGCAGCACACATGTTCCATGCTCTGCCAGATAAGCCGCCTTATGCATATCCGCAGAAGCGTCTTTCATAAATTCGACTGAAGCGCTGATTACTCTGCAAATTTCCTTGTCACCCAGTCCATTACGTTCAATCAGCAGATAATAATTCGATGCTCCCCGCTCCTGCATCCGAAAAACACTGCTGACTACAGGTTCTTCCAGTACGATTGATTTTGCATAAGTAATGATCTGATCCATATTCGGAAATTCCAGTATGTACAGCCGCTTATCACAGCCTTCCACCAACGTATCGCTATCTTGCGCATCCTGCTCCTGTTCCACTTCCTCCGGTTTATTTCCCATGCCTGAAAGACTGTCCACTGCTGATTTCAAGTTCTGTAAAAGATTCAGGATATTGCTGTCCGGCCGTTCGGAAAATGTCAATGCCAGCAGATGCTCCGGCAATACTGCGACCTGCACAGATAAAGGGCCTCCCTGTACTTTAAAGCCAACTTCCTCTTCTGCCATAGAAACGATTTTGCGTAAAAATTCTTCTGTTTTGCCGTCATTTTGCAAAAAATCATCCATTTGCAGGCCATTTTCAATCAATTCTGTCTCTGATACGATACAGCGCACCGTATCCACATTAATTCTCTTAAATCTCATTCTCCCTCACCCTATTTTCAACGCATATTCTGATTGTACAGCAAACAAGGATGGCGCATTGTCCGTGACCGCCACAACCAAAGTTTCGCTGCATATGTTCTCATATATAGTATACACCACTTATGCCGAATTGTCTATTGGATTCTGCTGCCATAGCAATAAGTGCAAAAATAAATGACCGACGCAAGAATCACAATCACCGGCCCGGTAGCCATATTCGTAAAATAAGAAATCAGCAGCCCAAAGATTCCTGAAAACATAGAAAACAGAATCGAAAAAAAATGATATTCCCGTAAATTTTCTGAAATGTTTCTGCTTGAAGCCGCCGGCAAAATTAACAGTGCGTTAATAATTAATATACCTATCCATTTAATCGAAACCATGACAATCAGCGCTGTCAATACCGCAAACAAGTTTTCCATCAGACGAACGCGAATACGCCTGCTTTTTGCCAATGTCCGATGAATACCGGCCGCATAAAGCCAATTATAGCAAACGATCCAAAAAACGAGCGTAACTGCAAAAATAACTGCCAAATATATAATCTCTGTATAATTAATGCTTAAAATATCGCCAACAAGCAGGCTGGAATATTGACTAAAATTTCCTCCCTTTGACAAAATAGCCAGTCCAAGGGCAATGCTGCAGCTGGAAACCACAGAAATTACCGTATCATTCGCTGCCATTCCCTTAGCGCCCAGTTTATTTAACAATAAGGCAAATATGACTGCAAACAGCATCATAGATACATTTGTATTGGAAATACCGAACACAACGCCAATCGCGATGCCAGTCAATGCACAATGCCCAAGGGCATCTGAAAAATAGGCCATTTTACGATCTACAATCATCGTCCCAATCATTCCAAACAAAGGCGTTATAATTAAAATTGCAACAAATGCATGTTTCATAAATCCATACTGCAGCCACTCGGTAAAAAATTCAGTCATGCATATCCCCCCATCTTGCCAAAAACCTGACGAAACTCTCTGCTTTGATACACCTCTTTCACAGTTCCCTGTTTTAACACTGTCTTATCTAACAGAATCACCTTATCTGCATATTTTTCTACATAATCCAAATCATGCGAAATCAATATTACTGCCAGATCAAAATTACGTTTTAAATAATCCATAAGCTTGTAAAACAGTTCCATGCCGTTTTGATCGATACCGGATACCGGCTCATCCAGCAGCAGCAGATTCGGCTCGTCTAAAACTGCTAAAGATAACAAGACACGCTGCAGCTCTCCGCCGGAAAGATTGCATACCTGCTTATCCAGCAGCGAATCTGCTTCAAAAATCTTTAAGCTTTCTTTCACTTCCTGATACAGTTTCTTTTTTTTGCCCAAAAACACAGGAAAACGTGAATGATAGCACGCAATCAAATCATAAACACTGACAGGCGTATGCTTTTCTATATTTATGTTCTGCGGAACGTATCCGATTTTTAATTGCTGCAGCTTGCCATCTTCACGATCTTTAAATTCAACACGTCCGGTATAAGGAACATCTCCAAGCATGGCTCTGACCAATGTAGATTTCCCGGCTCCGTTTTTCCCAATCACTGCATTCAGCGTACCGCAATGGATATGCAGATTAATATCTGTAAGTATTTCCTGTGTTCCGATTGATACACTCAGATGATGAATCTTCATGCAATGCAAACCGCATGGCTGAATAATTTTGCGCATAGTTAACTCCTGTTAAAAATTATATCTTAATAGTAGAAAATAATGTTAAGCATAAAATTTTATTAAGAAATGATTTTTATCTTATTATTTTATTTTTCCATTGTCATTTACCCGGATTTTCAAACATTCGTATCAAATAACCTGTATTCTGTGAAATTTCAAAGAGATTTCAAATTATAATTTTCCGTCTTGGGCGATTATCACAATATAAAATCATAATATAATCTCTAATTTTAATTTATTTTTTATCTTGATTTCCTATTTTACTCAGCCGGGCAATGTTCTCTTTCATTGCTTTGCAGTAACTATCCGCACTGTAATCTCCCCGCACACACGTATCCAAATAAATCACCTGAATATCAGCTTCCTGTTTCAGCGCTTCACACATTTGTCTGCCATACAATTCTTCCGCCAGAATCACGCCAACTTTTTGTTTTCGTATTTGATCTAACAACCCTGCTACCTCTCCGGCGCTGATCTGGCGTTCTTCGTCCAGATCAATGCCGCCGGATACAGTAAGTCCGTAATCTCTGGCGATATATGCAAAAGCTTCATGAAAAATCAGGACTCTGGCTGCTTTGGATTTTTGTGCAGCCGCCTGCTGGCTGTGATGCACATCCTCCAACCTGGCAAGATACTGCCTGCTGTTTTCTTTGTATACAGAGGCATGCGCTTTGTCTAACGCTGCAAGCTGCTCTGTAATTGTCTGTATCTGCGTCATATGATCTTGAATGCTCATCCACACATGGGCGTTACCGTCTGCCAGCTGTATGCCTTCACTCGCATTTATGACAGAAATATCCGGATATTGTCTCGCAACATCCGACAAAAAATTCTCTATACCTCCTCCGTTTACAAGAAAGGCATCAGCATAAGAAAGCTTTCGCATATCTTCGGTTGTCAATTGATAATCATGCATACAGCCGGTTTGCGGTTCACTTAAATTTTGCAGTATCACGCCTTCGCAGTCTCCAACAATATTTTTCGCAGCTATATATATCGGATAAAAAGAAGTTAAAATATAAAAATCCTGTTCAGATTGGTCCATTTGCGCATGGTCACGTTCTTTGTGAATATAAATATTCGTCAAAAGAACACTGGAAACCATCAGTACAAGCAGCATAGCTGCAACAAACACATATTTCTGCTTCATTCTTTTCCTTTCAACTCTTTTCCGGTTCGGTCCAGCCAATGAAATCATCCATAACCTGCCAGATTTCGTCTCTGCCCTGTTTTGTCTGTGCTGAAAATGGAATCAAATGGTCATCCGACCGCAGTCCAAGCCCTTCACGCACTTCTTTGACGGCTCTTTGAATCTGACTTCGCTTCAGCTTATCTAATTTCGTTGCAATAATGATCGGACGATAGCCCTGGTACACAATCCACTCGTACATCGTTTTATCATTCGCAGACGGCTTATGGCGAATATCTACCAGTAAAAATACTGCCTGCAGCTGTTTCGATGCATGTAGGTAGCGTTCTATCATTTTTCCCCATTTCACTCGTTCTGATTCCGGTACTTTTGCATAACCATAACCGGGTAGATCTACCAGATACATAGCGCTGTTAATATTATAAAAGTTAATGGTCTGTGTCTTTCCCGGCTGTGCCGATGTACGTGCCAAAGACTTGCGATTCATGAGTGCGTTAATTAAAGACGACTTTCCGACATTTGATTTTCCGGCAAATGCAATTTCCGGCAATCGGTTATCAGGAATCTTACTTGTAATCCCGCACACGGTTTCTAATTCCACATTCCTTATAATCATGATCTTCTCCTAAACAAACGCAGCTTGTAATACTTCTTTGATCTGTTCTGCCAATACGATTTTCATCCCCTTTGTAATTTCATCATCAATCTCGGATAAATCTTTTTCATTTTTCTTTGGTATACAGACAGTCTTTATACCGGCATTTTTTGCAGCCAAAAGCTTTTCCTTTAATCCGCCAATCGGAAGCACCCTTCCCCGCAGCGTAATTTCTCCGGTCATTGCCACATCTGCACGCACCGGGATTTTCGCAACAGCTGACAAAAGCGCCACTGACATTGTAATTCCTGCTGACGGTCCATCTTTTGGCGTTGCTCCTTCCGGAATATGAATGTGAAAATCATGCTTCGTAAAATAATCGTCCTTGATATGATATTCTTCGCTTAAAGCACGAACACAGCTTAATGCTGCCATCGCTGATTCCTTCATCACGTCGCCAAGCTTGCCAGTCAGCTTCATCTCACCTTTTCCCGGCATACAATTGACCTCTACCTCCAGTGTAACGCCGCCAACGCTTGTCCATGCCAGACCTCTGACAATGCCAATATCGTCTTTTTCATTAACAGATTCCGGAGTATATCGAACGATACCCAAATATTTCTCCAAATTACTGCCTGTAACACGAACGCTATCACGTTCTTTTTCATAGATCATCCTTGCCGCTTTCCTGCAAACTGCTCCAATTTTACGTTCCAGATTCCGCACTCCTGCTTCTTTTGTATATCCGTTTATAATTTTTGCAAGCGCCTTATCACTAATACAGAGCTGATCTTTTTTCAGCCCGTTCTTTTTCATCTGTTTGGCCATCAGATGTTCTTTCGCAATGTGCAGCTTTTCATTTTCTGTATAACTGGATACTTCAATCAGCTCCATACGGTCTAACAACGGTCTTGGAATACCGCCTGCGTCATTGGCTGTCGCTATAAACAATACTTCCGACAGATCTACCGGCACCTCAATATAATGGTCGCAAAACCGGCTGTTTTGCTCGCTGTCCAAAACTTCCAGCAGCGCCGACGCCGGATCTCCTTTAAAATCACTGCCAAGCTTATCAATCTCATCTAACAGCATCAGCGGATTATTCACACCAGCGCTTTTTAATCCTGTAATAATCCTTCCTGGCATAGCGCCTACATATGTCTTTCTATGGCCGCGTATTTCTGCCTCGTCGCGAACACCGCCCAGACAAATACGGACGTATTTTTTATCTAAAGCCGTTGCCACTGACTTTGCGATGCTTGTCTTGCCTGTTCCCGGAGGGCCTACGAGGCAAATAATCGGACTGTCGCCCTTATTCGTCAGATTTCGTACTGCCAGAAATTCCAGCACACGTTCCTTTACTTTATCCATGCCATAATGGTCTTCATTCAAAATCCGTTCTGCATTTTTAATATCCTTGTTATCTTTGGAACCCTTTTTCCATGGCAAATCCAGCAACGCTTCGATATAACCGCGAATCACCGCGCTTTCCGAAGAACTTGCCGGAAGATTCTGAAAACGCTGAATTTCTTCGTATAGTTTATCTTTAATTTCTCTATCCGCCTTCAATTTTTCCGTCTTGGCCCTGAACTTTTCCACATCGGTATCTGTATTCGTCTCTCCAAGTTCCTGACGAATCAAATGCAGCTGCTCCCTCAAAATATATTCTCTTTGATTTTTATCGACTGCGCTTTTCAGCTTTTTTTGAAAATCATTGCGGATAGCAATGACTTCCAGCTCATTTAGCAGGATCCCCATAAACACTTCATACCGCTGTGTTAAATTTACCGCAGATAAAATCTGTTGTTTATGTTCATAATACAGCGGCAGATTATTTGCTGCCAGGTCAATCATCACTTCTACCTGCCTGGCTTCCTCAACCTGTTTTAAAAAATCACGTCCGGTGCGCGGATTGAGCTGGCAGTACTTATAAATCGTCTCTTTCATGCTCATCAGCATTGCTTCCTGCGCCTGAGGCATAATCTCACCCAAAGCTTCTTCATCAAAACGCTCTACCTGCATCATATAATAATCCGTATGATCTACAATTTCCTGCAGTCCCGCGCGTTCTAACCCTTCCACAAGCACTCTTACAATGTTGTTTGGCATTCGAATCAGCTGCTTAATCTTTGCAATGACGCCGACTTCATAAAAATCTTCTTGCGCCGGTTCGTCTGCATCACTGTTTTTTAAAGTTATGAGAAATATTTTTTCATCCTTCTGCATAGCTTCTTCTACCGCATGAATCGAATGCGGTTTACTAATATCAAAATGAATAATCATGCCCGGAAGAATTACCATTCCCCGCAGAGATACCGCAGGCATTATTTTCATAATTTCACACATATTGTCTGTTCTCCTCATTTTTCGTTTCATGCTTTCGTTCGCAAAGCAAAAAAAGGAGACCCATTATGGTTCTCCTTCCGCTGCAGACAAATACGATTAAGCGCTTTTATATTCAATCAGAGGATCTCCGGTTTTGTCCACCGCATTTCTTGTGATTGTACACTTGCGGATCGTATCGTCCGATGGAATCCGGTACATCAGGTCCATCAATGTACTTTCCATAATCGCACGCAGTCCTCTGGCGCCGGTCTTACGTTCCAGTGATTTGTCTGCAATCGCTTCTATTGCATCGTCTGCAAATTCCAATTCAATGCCGTCCAGTTCAAACAGTTTGCAGTACTGCTTAATCAGAGAGTTTTTCGGCTCTGTTAAAATCCGCTTTAACGCTGTTTTATCCAGCGAATCCAGGGAAACCATCACCGGTACACGCCCTACAAACTCAGGAATCAGCCCAAATTTTACCAAATCCTGCGGCATTGTCTGCTTCAAAGCTTCTCCGACGTTTCGTTTGGATATTTCTGAAATCTCTGCATTAAAACCAATGGATTTTTGATCCATCCGAGTCTCAATAATCTTTTCTAATCCGTCGAAAGCTCCGCCACAGAGGAAAAGTATATTCGTCGTATCAATCTGAATGAGTTCCTGCTGCGGATGTTTTCTGCCGCCCTGCGGAGGCACAGAAGCATTGGTGCCTTCCAGAATCTTTAACAGCGCCTGCTGAACCCCTTCGCCGGAAACGTCTCTTGTAATTGATACATTTTCTGATTTTTTTGTTATTTTGTCAATTTCGTCAATGTAAATAATGCCATACTGCGCACGTTCAATATCATACTCTGCCGCCTGGATCAGTTTCAGCAAAATATTTTCCACATCTTCTCCCACGTATCCTGCTTCTGTCAATGTCGTTGCATCAGCGATAGCAAACGGTACGTTCAGAATTCTTGCCAATGTCTGTGCCAACAGCGTTTTTCCCGAACCGGTAGGCCCCAGCATCAAAATGTTGCTCTTTTGCAATTCTACATCATCCAGCTGCGCGTCTGCAAGAATCCGCTTATAATGGTTGTAAACCGCAACAGATAATACTTTTTTCGCCTCTTCCTGACCGATTACATAATCATCCAGAAAAGCCTTAAGCTTTTCCGGTTTCTGAAGATTAATTTCAAACGGGGTTTCGATTTCCGCTTCGATGTCCATATCCATCTCAGCCTCTTCCCTTGCAAATTCCTCTTCGATAATCTCAGAACAGATATCCACACATTCATCACAGATATATGCTCCATTTGGTCCGGCAATCAGCTTCCGTACCTGCTCCTGCGGCTTTCCGCAGAAAGAACACCTAACCTTGCTGTCGCTGATTTTGCCTGGCATCATTTCACCCCTTCTTGATCTATACTTACTCACGATTCGTCACTATGCTGTCAATGAGACCGTAGTCCAACGCTTCCTGCGCATCCATGAAATGATCCCGTTCCGTATCCTGCGCAATAACTTCTACCGGCTTGCCTGTATTAGCCGCCAGCATCTCATTCAGCTTTTTCTTTGTTTTTAATATATTTTCAGCCACAATCTGAATCTCTGTCGCCTGTCCTCTGGCTCCGCCGGACGGCTGGTGAATCATAATCTCGGCATTTGGAAGCGCCATACGCTTTCCTTTTTTGCCTCCTGCCAGCAGAAAAGCTCCCATACTTGCTGCCAAACCGATACAAATTGTAGAAACATCACATTTAATATACTGCATCGTATCATAAATTGCCAATCCTGCGGTAACACTTCCTCCCGGAGAATTGATATACAAATGAATATCCTTACCCGGATCTTCGGATTCCAAAAACAACAGCTGCGCTACCGTAAGGCTTGCAGATACATCCGTTACCTCTTCTCCGAGAAATATAATCCTGTCTTTTAACAGACGGGAATAGATATCATAACTGCGTTCTCCACGGCTTGTCTGTTCAATGACATAAGGTACCAGACTCATACTAATCCCTCCATCTTTCAATTATGCTTCTTCACTGCCCTCTTCTTTTGCTTCCGGCTCCTGCTCAACCGCATTTTGCATAATAATTTCCACAGCCTTTTCAATAGAAAGATTTCTCTCGATACTTTCCTTATCTTCTTCGCTTATAAATTCTTTCATTTTTTCGCCGGTCATGCCATATACAGATGCCATCTTCTCAATCTGGGCATTGATTTCTTCTTCAGTGATTACAATGTTTTCTTCTTTTGCAATCTTTTCCAACACAAGGCTGCTTTGGATACGCTGAATCGCTTCCGGACGCACTTGCTCTTTCATCCGTTCAACATTGGAACCGGAAAACTGCATATACTGTTCCAGTGTCAGTCCTTGCTGTGAAATACGTCCTTCAAATTCCTGAATCATATTTTCACACTGCATATCAATCATCGGTTCCGGAATATCCATCACTGATGCATCAATAATCTTTTGAATTGCCTCATCTTCCTTAGCGCCTTTTACAGAATCTTCTTTCCGCTTTAACAATTTTGCCCGTACATCTTCTTTGTATTCTTCTACTGTCTCAAATTCAGAAATATCAGAAATAAACTCATCGTTTAATTCCGGAACTTCTTTTGCCTTAATGGTATGAATCTTAACTTTGAATACGGCAGGCTTGCCGGCAAGCTCCTGTGCATGGTACTGTTCCGGGAATGTTACATGTACTTCAACGTCATCTCCGGCATTTTTTCCAATCAGCTGCTCTTCAAAATTATCTATAAAGGAATGAGATCCGATTTCCAATGAATGGTTCTCGCCTTTGCCGCCGTCAAACGGCACGCCATCCACAAAGCCTTCAAAATCGATGATAACCGTATCGCCATCCTCTACCGCACGATCCGTTACATCTACGGTACGCGCCTGCATATTTCTTGTGTTTTCAATCTCAGCGTCTACTTCTTCGTCGGTAATCGCTGCTTCTGCCTTTGTAACGGTTACCCCTTTATATTCTCCTAATGTAACATCCGGTTTTACCGCCACCTCAGCTGTAAATACAAATTCTTTGCCTTTTTCAATCTGCGTAACTTCAATCTCCGGACGAGACACAATCTCCAGTCCGCTTTCGTCCATTGCCTGCGGATATTCTTCATTGATTACAAAATTTGCCGCATCATCATAGAATACTTCCGGGCCATAAGCTTTTTCAATCATCGCTCTCGGTACTTTCCCTTTACGGAAACCAGGAATGTGAATCCTGCTCCTCTGCTTTTTATAAGCTTCCTGCATCGCCTTCTCAAACTTATCAGCGGAAACTGTAATGGTAAGCTTTGCCATATTTTTCTCTAAATTTTCCACCTGTACACTCATTCTTTTTATTTCCTCCTTAAAGCTTGTAAGAAACACACATATGCGGTTTCCTCAGCTGTTATTCCAGCTATTTACAGTCATTTATAGATTATAACACAGTGCTTTTTAAATTACCAGCATTTTTTCGGAAAAATATCATTTGCTTTTATTTAAAAAATCTGCTGAAAAAACTACAAAAAAAGATGCCGGAACTTTCCCGGCATCTTTTTTCCATGCAGCCATTTGACACTGCATCTTTTCAAATATAAAACAGTTTTTCTTTATTACATTACTGCTTCATCTGTTCTTCCTGTCTCATAATCATCTTCTTTACCATCTCACCGCCGATAGATCCGGCTTCACGGGATGTCAGATCTCCGTTGTATCCATCTTTTAAGTTTACGCCTAATTCAGACGCTACTTCTTCTTTGAACTGTCTCATTGCCTCTTTTGCTTCCGGCACAGCCATTCCTGAATTTGAATTCTTTGAACTTGACATGTTTCTATACCTCCATATATTCGTCTTTAATTGAATAACAGAAATGTTCTTTCCGCTATCTGTTGTTAGTATGGAAGAATTTTATCTATTTATGAATGGTAAGTTTTGGCATTGTGTGCTATA
The DNA here is from genome assembly GCA_910584595.1 of uncultured Eubacterium sp. GTDB lineage: Bacteria > Bacillota > Clostridia > Lachnospirales > Lachnospiraceae > Eubacterium_J. The sequence continues at coordinate 10,458 of CAJUBQ010000076.1, read as the reverse complement.
CTCTTTGTGTATGATACTTTTCCATGGAGGTAAATAATCAATATGAAAAAAGAAAGAAAAAAAAGAATCTATTGTATTTTCGTACTGTTGTGTATGCTCACTGCATCTCTCAGCGCAGGCTTACAAACCATTTATGCCCAAAAAAATGCTGAAAAGACAAGCTATACCGCTTTTGGAGACAGCATTGCCGCAGGCTATGGGCTGGACGGCTATTCCGACGATCAGACAGAAGCTCCCGCTGACAGCTACCAGACGCTTGTCGCCAAATTTTTACATACACAGTCCGTCAATTACGCCGTAACCGGAAACAACAGTGACGACTGCATACAATTGCTTCGTTCCGAAAAGACTGACGAAGCTCTTGCAGATACCGACATCATTACCCTTTCCATCGGATCGAATGATCTGCTGCTGCCTTTTATTCAGATTGTTATGGACGAGTTACAGATTCAGCCGGAAACACTGGATCCTGCTTCCATCGAAGAACAGCTGAAAAACGGGTTTACCATTCCGTCAGCGGATCTCTCTGAAATGACAGAATATTTAAAAAAAGCGGAACAGCTCATGGAACAATTGTCCGACAATGCCACACTTCATGCACAGGCAGCTGCATTTAAAGACAAATTTCAGACGATCCTTGCCATCCTGCATGAGAAAGCGCCAAACGCAGATATTTACGCAACAAACATATACAACCCATTTGCGTCTGTTCCAAAAATCGGAGAACTGGCAGATATTTATATTCAGGAAATCAATCAGGCATTTTCAGAAAAAGCAGCTGATTATACGCTTGTAGACGTCTATACTCCATTTTGTGAAAAGGAGCTGACAAATGTAAACATTGACTTCATACAGCCTTACCGCCTGCAATTAGACCCGCATCCTTCTGTGCAGGGACATGCTGTAATTGCTGAGCTTATCACCGAAGCCATAAAGCAAACCTATGCTCCAAATGCCGCCGTATTAAAATCCTTATCCTCAGGCAGCAAAAAGAAGCTGACCGTAAAAGCAGCGCTGCCTTCCGACGCAGACGGATATCAGGTATTGTATGCCACATCTAAAAACGGCAATTACAAAACATTGGGAAATACGAACAAAAAGACCTTTCAGACAAATTCTAAAAAATTAAAACCAAAAAAGACTTATTATATAAAATTACAAAGCTTTAAAGTCATAAATGAAGTTACCTATTTCGGAAAAGACAGTAAAGTGAAAAAAGTTATCATAAAATAACAAAAAAGCAGAAATAGATACTGAAACACCGACTCATAAGCGTTCCTTCTGAAAGCTATATGGCAAACCTGATCGATCGTGAGTATAACCGTGAGGAACTGTTCCTGTCAATCGCCTTGCATGAGACCATCGCAATTTTACGATTGGCAGGAACAGCCATATACTGCCGGATAAACTGATCCATATATCTTTTACGCATTAATGCATCTGAGAAACTGTAAAGAAATATCTTGCAAGATTCCTTTACAGTTCTTAATATACAATTCCTTTTTTCACATTCGCTATAACATCCTCATCCGCCATTTTTTGAATAATAGCCAATGAAAAATCAATCGAAGTTCCCATGCCGCGGCTCGTAATAATATTACTGTCTACAACCGCGCGGTCTTCCAAAATAACTGCTCCTGTCAGCTTATCTTCCCATCCCGGATGACAGGTTGCACGCTTTCCCTGCAAAATACCGTTTGCCCCTAATACACTTGGCGCTGCACAAATTGCTGCAACCAGCTTTCCTTCATCTGCAAATTTTTTTATTGTGCTGACAACACCTTCGTGTGCACCCAAATTTGCGGTTCCTACGGCTCCCCCCGGAAGAACCACACCATCAAAGGTTTCTAAATCTGATGACGCTTCCTCAAAAGTGGCGTCAGCAAAAAAAGTAATATTATGAGAACCATGGATTTCCTTATTTCCGGTAATCGAAATGCTAACAACATCCAGCTTTGCCCGACGAAGCATATCCACGACGGTTAATCCTTCTATTTCCTCACAACCATCAGCAAAAAATACAGCTATTTTATTCATTTTGTAACTCCTCCTGTTTTTTCATTATTTTATATTTACGAACGATAAATTTTACCATATCGTTCCAGTGTGCTCCATCCGGAAAGAATTTTACTTTAAAATACCATATCCTGTACCACTTTGCAAACATACATTGCTTTTTTTTCGCATATCAGTTATCTTTAATGATAGAAAAATATTCCAAAGGAGATTTTTATGCAAACTTTTATGTCAAAAACAGATCATTCCGATGCAGCAAATATGGAAATAGAACGTAAATTTATTCCAAAATGGCTTCCTGAACATTTGGAACAATATACGTATCATGAAATTGAACAAGGATACTTATGTACAAACCCAACCATACGAATACGAAAAATGGACGACACTTACTTTCTAACTTACAAAAGCTCTGGTCTGATGGCACATTTAGAACAAGAAATGCCGCTCCCGAAAGAAGCATACGAACATCTGCGAAAAAAAACTGACGGAATTTTAATTACGAAACGTAGATATTATATCCCATTCGATCATTCACATACAATCGAACTGGACATTTTCCATGGCAAACTGGAAGGCGTTACTCTGGCAGAAGTTGAATTTGCTTCTATAGAAGAAGCAGATTCTTTTACCCCACCGGACTGGTTTGGAAAAGACGTCACCTATGACAGCCGTTATCACAACAGTGAAATGAGCAAAGGCTCACTGACCTGACAAAGCTGCCACAAGTTCCTTACACATCATTTTAACGAAACCGATTTGTTTCATATTTCTGTCTGGTCAGTATAATATTGCGGAGCTGGTGGAACCGGTCATTTAACGCGCCTTCGGGAATGACCACATCCAGCACAACCGCAATATCATCGATCAGACGATCTGTGATATCGTTTTGTATTTCATTTAATACATGAAATTTTTCTTCATACGTATCTGCTTCCAGAAATTTAATCAGACACGGATTTGCACGTAATTCCTCCGTAGCGCTTTCGTTCCTTTCTGATTTACGAAACAACTCTCTGCGCTGCTCCCGTTCTTCCATCTGACGGCGGCGTTTTTCATAGTAGTATGCGCCTTCCCCAGACGATTCTGATACATTCTGACGCAATGCACGTCTGGATTCCGCAGGCGATTGTGTACGCGGCCGAATCTCAGCCCTGACACCCGCATCCGGATGATTTTCTTTCGATATCGCTTGTTCTTTTGACTTTCCTTGTTCCGCCAACTCGATATTGGCATTTAAAAGATACTGTTCATGTTCAGACATAAACTTCTGCACTTCTTTCGCATAAATGCGAAATTCCCCAAACATTGCCTGATATACTGCCATCCGTTCTCCTGTTTCCGCATGAATGGCAACCGTAACAATCTGATAAACCTTATTTGCACCGTCTTTATAGATCTCCCCTGTTTTTGGTATCCTTTCCATCATCCATCTCTGCTTCTTTCTCAAATATTTTGTTAAAATGCCGCAGCATTCTTCATCTTTTCTATTTTTTTGCTTTCAGAATTTTAACCTTACATATCTCCTGAAGCTTTGTACCATCGATCGTAGACGCCTTAATTTTAACCGTTTTTCCAACTCCGGCCTTTTTCACCTTAACAACACCGTCTGCAGATACAGACGCATACGCCGGATTGCTGGATGTCCATTTCACATCTGCATTCACAGCATTTTTTGGCAATACCGTTGCAATCAGCTGTAGCTTACTGCCATAACGTACATTTGCAGAAAGCTTATTTAACCTTAATCCGGTTGCCTGCACCGCAATACCAGATAAATCTAAAATACCTCCTGTTACACAGGCATTCTCCAACGTTTCCACACTGCGCGTACACTGCATCAGCAGACTGCGAATTTCTTCTGCACGCAAGGAAGGATTCACGCTTCGTAAAACCGCCACCGCACCTGTCACCATCGGCGCAGCCATAGAAGAGCCTGACATAATATCGCACTTTTCAAACTGCCCGGTATCCGGATCAGCTACCGATACTGCAAAATTATCAAAATAATAAGTCGTCGGCCGTGTCTTTTGTGTCGTAATGCCAATCAGCGCAAGATATGTCTTCCCTCCGGCCTGTACAAACCTGTTGTCTTTCGCCGTACTCACTTTTTCCACCGACTCCCAGGCCGGTACACCGTCTCCATCATTCTCAGCCATCATACAACTGATATAATAGGTTTTATCCGTATCCAGATTCCAATCCGTAACATCCAAATAAATAAATCCGGCCTGCTCCGTACCACTTTCAAATAGTTCTGTTCCATCCACATCCATCGGGAACGCAAGTCTGCGGTTATATTTTACCGTATATTTCAAACATCCATCCGTCTGATCGAAAAAACCTACTTTCGGTTCGTAACTCAACTGCACTGTATAGTCAGTTCTAAGCCCCGGAACGTCTGACGATGTATAAAAATCTTCTATGCCATTCACCGTATTATAATATGCCGTCATCTGCTGACGCTTCTCCTGTGTCCAAAGCTGCGGCAAAAACTTTCCCTTCTGCACCGTTGACACAATATTAGAGCCGGGTGCAAACAAATCCACCTGCGTATTCCCATAATCCGAAAAATACACTCTGTCGTCATTTTCATCACTGGCGCCTACTACGACAACATATTTACTGTCCATGTCATACGGTACCGTCCGCATAGACATCGGAATCGTGTCCCAGTCTATTGCATCATTTCCTGCTGCAAATACCGTCAGCGCACCGTTTGCCCCCATTTTATCAATCAAAGTATTTAAAATAGCGCCTGTATCCCTGCTGCCGCCCCAGGAGCAGTTAACCGCAGCGACCTGCACCCCCATCTCCTGCGCCCGGACAATATACTCAAAAGCTCTGACCGCCCCTGCAACATCAAACACATCCGAATTATCCTTTACAACTTTTAGCGCCATAATCTTTGCATTGCTGATGCCCGTAATGCCTGCCGCATTCTCCTGCTGCGCCGCAATCACGCCCGCACAATGAGTCCCATGCCCGTCCATGTCCATCGGATCATCATCCCCATTGGCAAAATCATATCCATAAGTCCCTTCCAGCCCTTTCGACTGATAAGGATTCACCCACATCGAGTCTTTCAAATCTTCATTTGTATAATCTACCCCCGTATCAATCAAAGCCACTACCGGCTGCATGGACGGCTCCGCCGTCAAATCTGAAAACCTCACCCCCTTACTGTCTGTATAAAAGCTTCCGGCTCCGTCCAGATACCACTGATAATCCGACAGCGTATCTTTTCCAACATCACATAAATGCGCATAACTATTCGGCGCTACTGCATCCACATAATACTTATTCGCAGCAATCTCCATCAATTCTTCCGTAGAATATGTATCCGAACTGACAAGCGCGACATAATCTTTGATCTGCTCAGACTGCGCATCCTGCGTCGCACCAAATTCCCAGCACTCTTCGACCTGAATATTTTTATCAAAGCTGGCAGTTCCCTCTCTGGTCAACGCAGCCGCCTGCGTCGTCGTCATCGACACAAGCGCTTCTCCTTTCACATAAGTCCCTTCTTCCAGCTTCGGTATCTCCACTTCATCACTGTGCGCCTGTACCTGTACTACATCCGTACAAACGGGCGCTATCGACCAGAAAGCAGCTGTCGCTGCCAGAAACCAGGCTGCTATTTTTCTCTTATTCATACCGTATTCCTTTCATTCTTACCATTGTAAATAATCTTTTATTAGCAGATTACAGGATGTTGTTTTACTTCTGTAGTGTCTTGTTGATATTTTAACTAATTTGTTTTTCCCTTATGTGCTCTTATGATTGCTATTGCCCTTTACCCTCATTACTATTCTTTTATTTTATCCGAAATGAATACTGTATTTTTTTGGATATTAAGAAAAATTCATCTAAAGTTCACAATTTGGATACAGCCTGGTAAGCAATGCACAGCATCCCTCCAAAATCTGATCGTATACCTCAGCAAATGCACCTGTATACCACGGATCTTCTATATCTCCTGATATTCCTGCAAAGCTGCGCAGTTTACTAACCTTTCCCTGCGGATCACTGCCTATGATCCTGTTCAGATTTCGGATGTTCATGCGGTCCATAACAATTAAATAATCATAGTAATCGTAATCTGCTTTCACTACCTGTCTGGCACGATGTCCGGTGCAGCTGATACCATGCCTGCGCAGCTCATCCCTTGCAGGCGGATAGACCGGATTTCCGATTTCCTCTGTACTTGTGGCAGCGGAAGAAATTTCAAATTCAGCTGCTAAATTTTGTTTTTGGACCAGATCTTTCATGATGTATTCGGCAATTGGGCTGCGGCAGATGTTGCCGTGGCAGATAAATAGTATCTTAATCATAATAAAAATTCCTCCTAAATTGCGTTGATTTGCCGTGTTTTGGCATGTTTTGCGAGGTTTATTTTTCCGAAGAAAATTGTTAAAAAAATCACAGAATGAGCAAAACGGGGCAAAATGTGGCAAGTTGAAGCCATCAATCGTAGTAAAAACGTAGTAAGAATTGGTGGTTTTTACTACTGCGGAATCCCATTAACAAACATTTCATATTCTTCATCACTCATAATTTTTTCTCTATAAATTGTTTCATTGGGTATGTTCCAGTTAAGTGTACAGTTTCGATTTAAGCTGTCCAAATATAAGGCAGTCATAATCAACACATATTTTTCTGAATCATTCTCTGTTCCATTAAAATTCACAAATTCTGCTATCCATTTTTTAAATGCTTCCATCCTATTTTCGGGTATCAAGGGAAATGAGTAACAGGTGTCGAGATGTTCCTTTATACCATCTCTTATATCATAGTTGCTGCTTCCTAAATTATCTGGGCTATGCACTTCAATAAACAATTCTGTATAATTGTAACTATAATCATGTTGTATCCCGGTAGTCTCTCCTTTACCCTCATCCATATTTTGCAAACGTTTATGTAAATATGAAAGTGACAGTTTTATAGCATTTTTATAAAACTCCACCTTTGTCTTATTGTCATTATCCGTAATCTCTGTATTAAAAATCTTTATAAAATCACTGAAGCAATTTTCTTGATTATAATATCCCCTCTCATTGTATTCCTTTGAGAGTGCCGCAATATACTCTGAATACACTTTATATTCTATCGGCTGTTTAATGATTTGTTTCTTATATTTTTCAATTCCGACAACCTCATACGCTTTAACTCCCTCAATAATTTTGTCAAGGAAAGCAATACAAACCTTCAAAAACTCTTCAAACTGCGAAACTTTAAGCCGAATAAGTCTAAATTCTGTATCGGAATACATAGGGTCATATATAATCGCTGATAAGTCATATCCATCTTGCGATGTTCTATCCCAACGTACTGTCCTGCTGCAGTGAAAATTTCTATAATCATTATAGTCTGGGTGAAATGCTGTTTCCAACGGATGAACCATACATAACGAACGAATGTATTCCACATAATCCCAATCGCTGCCATTTTGATGAAAGATATTCTGCTGTGTCTTTAGAACACTCAACTCCTGTTTAATACCAAATATTTTTGCTAATGATTCTATACAATCAATTACAATACACTCGTATACAAGAAATTCATAAAAATCAAATGCTTGCTTAAATTCATGATTATAGCCAAGTTCCATAGTGTTTAGATATTCCAGAATATCTTTCATTCTGTGCAACGCACAGTCAATACGTGCTCTTGATTTAAATGGAACTCTTTCTGTCCTCTTATTTTTGCCAGGCATCGGTATAGGTTTCACATTCACTTCGGATTCTTTATCAAAACATAAAAAACCTCTATTCCATAAAACACTTTCTAATTCATCAATTTTAGTAATATCAAATGAAAATGTATATGATTTCATTTATTAAACTCCTTCCATTCATTCATCGGCATAAACATTTGCAAAATACTCCAATTATTATAATATCACAAATCCCTCCATATTTCCACACACAAAAATAACGCTCCGCCGAAGCAGAGCGCCTTACCATCCCCTATCAAATTGCCCGGAACATTTTCTGCGACACAGGCTTTTCACCCAGTTCCTTCCTCGCTACCTCCAAATCTTCCATCCGCTTCAGTTCATCCGCAGCATCCTCCAATCCAAGGTGCGTGTATGTATTCAGCGTCACCCCGATGTCGCTATGCCCCATCAGGTACTGGAGCGTCTTTGGATTCATTCCCGATTTTGCCATGTTGCTGCAGTAAGTGTGGCGGCAGACATGGGGCGTGATGTTCGGCATCTGCACCCGGTAGATATCGTTGTACCTCTTGACCATATGGTTGAAACGGTGTTCCCAGTGCATCGCCACCAGCGGGTTGCAGTCCTTATCCACAAAAAGGAATCCGCTGTACCCGTCAATCACCTTTTCAAATCTCGGCGGCTCCCTGTCCTCAATGATGCCCCGGAAGCATTCGGCAACATCCTCCGTCATGGGCAGCTTCCTCGTTCCCGCATTTGTCTTCGTGGACTCAATCACCAGCTTCATATTCGCAGTCCGCTGGAGCTGATGGTCAATATTAAGGATTTTGTTTTCCAGATCAACATCCCGCAAAGTCAGACCGCAAAACTCCGAAATCCGCAGCCCTGTATGGAAGAGGATATAAACCACTTCGTAATATTTGCAGTAGACATTGTCATCATGGACGAACTTGAGGAATTTCCTCATCTGGTCTTTGGTAACTGCCTCCCTTGTCACGCTGTCATTCACCACCACTGTTGCCAGTTCAAAGCCGAATGGGTTCTTATGCAGAACATCATCATCCACCGCCATCTGAAATGCTGGCCGGAGGACTCCCCGGACTGTTTTGATGGTGCTGTAGCCTTTCCCATCCTGTTGCAGTTTTATCAAAAACAATTTTGCATCTGATGTCTTAATCTGTGAAATCTTTTTCTCACTGAAAGTTTCCTTCTTCAAAAGGTTCTGCACAAAATTGTAATTGGCGAGCGTGTTCGGCTTTACCCCTGTCTTGGTGCATAAATAACGCTCCACCAGTTCCCCGACGGTTATGTTTTTCCCCATCCGGTCTGAAAGCGTGTCGAGGTCATACCCGATCTGCTTCTCCAGTTCCCGTAACGAAAGGCATGGCTTTTTCCCTACCGGCAGCTTATCCGTCGGCTCCAGCCTCCAACTGTAGACAAAATGCGGTTTGCCGTTTATGTGGTACTTAAACTGGTATTTCCCGTCCGCCCGGATGGATTCTCCCCGGCGCAGGACACGGTGCTTGGAATCACGGCGTGTCTTTGTTCTTCCTGCTGGCATTCTTAAGTCCCTCCTTTATTTCCGGATTCGCATCCAGATACTTTTCAAACTCTCCTCTGATAATCAGCCTGCGGCTGCCGTAAAGAGCTATAAACCCAAGCTGCTTTCCTTCCTTTATCAACCGGTAAAACTTTCTCCTGCTGAGACTGAACAGTTCAATTGCCTCCTCCGGATTTAAAAAATCCTTTTCCGCAAGCGCTGGCTTTCTCATCTTGCTGCTCCCTCCTGTCCTAAAATCTGCGGTCTTTCCAGGTCATGACATATATCACTCTAAAGCTCCGGAAAGTCAACTACTTGTGGCAAATAAAAAGGTTCTATATCGCAGAAGATTCATCAACAAACTTTTCAAATTTCGTGCGTATGATAAGATAGCGGTTCCCACTGTAGACTGCAAACCTCCCAAGGTTATCTTCGGCAAGCCGCCTCATCTTTTTTGTCCCAATACTGAAATATTCCGCGGCTTCCTTAATGGTCAGCATATACTTTTCACTGACCGGTACGGCCGCTCTTTCTCTTTCCGTAGTGATATGGCTGTTTTTCTGTTCATCTGTCATCTAAGCCACCTCCTCATCATACGGAGATTTGCGGGCGGCTTTATACACCCTCCGGCATAAAATATCTGCCGCCGCTGTCCCCTCACTATACGGAGATTTTGGCCGCAGTCTGGCGGGGTGTTTTGCAAAAAAATCTTCGATTTTATCCGTTGATAACCTGCGGATTCAGAGTTAATATGCACCACTGAGGAAAGGAGGGATTCCGCCATGGATAATGATTCCGTCTTATACATTCTGATGGATATGCGTGTAAACGGCATCCTGGACCGCATCCTGGAAAGGGATGCGGAATACCAGGAAATCATTCAGAAATCCGGTGAATATTCGGAAAAGCTGGATGCCATGCACCTGCCGGCAGAAGTCATGGATTTGATTGACCACTATGTCAGTGAACAGAACGCCCTTGGCGCACGGTACGGTGCTCTTGCTTATCTGCTCGGCTTTTCAGACTGCGTGGAGCTTATGACAAAGCCGCTACACCTTACCGGCACACAAAAGAAAACAGATTGAAACCGCAGAACAAAAAAACAGCCCGCAGCATCGTTTCCAAATGCCACGGGCTGTCCCTCTGTCCTCAAATATTCAGTTATACTCTCTTTGCACTGGTCAACAAAAATTGGACACTTAAATTGTATTTTTTGACATACAAT
>CAJUBQ010000075.1 GCA_910584595.1 uncultured Eubacterium sp. | reverse complement strand
AAAATGGGATCTTAGCTCAGCTGGGAGAGCATCTGCCTTACAAGCAGAGGGTCATAGGTTCGAGCCCTATAGGTCCCATTGAAATACAGATATGGCGAGATAGCTCAGCTGGCTAGAGCACACGGTTCATACCCGTGGTGTCGAGGGTTCAAGTCCCCCTCTCGCTACTATTGTTATATGGGAGTAGAAAATGTTGGAAAAGGTGTTTTCCGGCATTTTTTTATTGTTTCAGGAACAAATTAACAATTATTACCTCAGTTTTTGCAATTTTTTATCAAGTATGCCAATTCACATTTTATTGCTTTTATAAGATGATTGTATTATAATGCACGTGTATCGAAGTTTAGACGTGAATAAACATGGAGGATGAATCATGATTACACAATTTAAACCAATGAAAGAAGGCAAAGTACGCCAGGTATATGACAATGGAGACAACCTGATTATTGTTGCTACTGATCGGATCTCTGCATTTGACAATATTTTGAAAAACAGCATTCCGGATAAAGGAGCTGTATTGACGAAAATGTCCAGTTTTTGGTTTAATGAAACGAACCGTATTGTTCCGAACCATATGCTTTCGACAGACGCGGCGGATATGCCTGAATTTTTTCGGACAGAAGAATTTGAAGGCAGAAGCATGAAGTGTAAAAAGCTTACGATGCTTCCGATTGAATGTATTGTGCGTGGTTATATTACAGGCAGCGGATGGGAAAGCTATCAGAAGAATGGAACGGTCTGTGGAATTCGGCTGCCGGAGGGGCTGAAAGAATCTGATAAGCTGCCGGAACCGATCTATACGCCAACGACGAAGGCGGATTTGGGCGATCATGATGAGCATATTTCATTTGAAGAAAGTGTAAATATTCTGGAACAGCAGTTCCCGGGAAAAGGAGAGGCTTATGCTGCTCAGATTCGGGACTATACGATTGCACTGTATAAAAAGTGTGCGGCGTATGCGCTTTCTAAAAATATAATTATAGCAGATACGAAGTTCGAATTCGGACTGGATGAGAATGGAACGGTGACGCTGGGAGATGAGATGCTGACGCCGGACAGTTCCAGATTTTGGCCGCTGGAAGGTTATCAGCCGGGGCAGAGCCAGCCGTCTTTTGATAAGCAGTTTGTAAGAGACTGGTTAAAACAGAATACAGACAATGACGGAGTATTGCCGGAGGAAGTTGTAGAGAAAACAGCTGCAAAATATCGGGAAGCGTATACATTACTGACAGGTAAGACATGCTAGTATCGGTTAAAAAATGATTTGTCGTCAGCATATTTTATGAATGAGGGATTTGTATGGGGTATCATTATTTGGAACAGGAACGTTTAAATTTGGACAAGCCTGGTGAAGAGTGCGGCGTTATAGGCGTTTATGATTTTGAAGGCAGGGATGTTGCGTCGGATATTTATTATGGACTGTTTGCACTGCAGCACAGAGGGCAGGAAAGCTGCGGGATTGCGGTCAGTGATACAAGGAGCCAGCAAAGAAAAGTGGATTCCCATAAAGATATGGGGCTGGTGAACGAGGTGTTTAATCCTGAAAATCTTGGCAGTCTGAAAGGTGATATTGGCGTCGGACATGTCCGTTACTCGACTGCGGGAGCTTCTACGAGGGAAAATGCGCAGCCGCTTGTTATTAATTATGTAAAAGGCACGCTGGGCGTGGCTCATAATGGAAATCTGATTAACGCAGCGGAGCTGCGGCGGGAACTGGAGTATACAGGAGCCATTTTTCAGACGACGATTGATTCGGAAGTAATTGCCTATCATATTGCAAGAGAACGCCTGCATTCCAGAACTGTAGAAGAAGCCGTTGTGCGTGCGGCGAGAAAGATTCAGGGAGCTTATGCGCTCGTTGTGATGAGCCCGCGCAAGCTAATCGGGGCAAGAGATCCGTTTGGATTTAAGCCGCTTTGCATTGGCAGACGGGACCAGTCATATTTTCTGGCATCTGAGACATGTGCGTTAGAGACGATTGGCGCAGAATATATCCGGGACGTGCTGCCGGGCGAAGTCGTTACGATTACGCCGGAAGCGGGCATTCAGTCTGACCGGACGCTTTGTCAGCCAGAGGAAAAGGTTGGAAGGTGTATTTTTGAGTATATTTATTTTGCAAGACCGGACAGCCAGATTGACGGTGTGAGTGTATATAATTCCAGAATTAATGCTGGTCGGTTTCTGGCGATGGATTCTCCGGTAGAAGCGGATTTGGTGGTAGGTGTACCGGAGTCCGGGAACGCGGCAGCGCTTGGCTATTCGATGCAGTCAGGGATTCCTTATGGGGTTGCGTTTATGAAAAACAGCTACGTCGGCAGAACCTTTATTAAACCGAAGCAGTCTTTTCGGGCAGATGGCGTACGTGTAAAGCTGAATGCAATTAAAGAAGCGGTCAATGGCAGGCGGATTATTATGATCGATGATTCCATTGTCCGGGGAACGACATCAGGCAGGATTGTATCTATGCTCAAAGAAGCGGGCGCCGCCGAAGTGCATGTGCGCATTAGTTCGCCGCCATTTTTATGGCCGTGTTATTTTGGCACAGATATTCCGGAACGTGAGCAGCTTATCGCGTATAACCGGACAATCGAGGAAATACGGGATGTCATCGGAGCAGACAGTCTTGGCTATTTAAAAGAAGAGCGTTTGGAGCAGATGGTAGACGGGCTTTCGATTTGCAAAGGCTGCTTTACCGGGAAATATCCGATGGAACCGCCAAAGGAAGATATCCGCGGAGATTATTATGACCGCATCAAATAATAGTGAGGTATTAATATCGATAGTGGTAAAAAGAGAGGAGCATATAGATGGCAGCAGATACAAGCAGATACAGCAGTCCATTATCTGAACGGTATGCCAGCAAAGAAATGCAGTATATTTTTTCGCAGGACAAGAAGTTCCGTACGTGGAGAAGATTGTGGATTGCGCTGGCAGAAACAGAGATGGAACTGGGCCTGAAAGGAGAAAACGGTGAACCGGTCATTACGCAGGAAATGATTGACGAGCTGAAAGCTCATGCACAAGATATTAATTATGAAGATGCAGTGAAACGGGAAAAAGAAGTGCGTCATGATGTCATGAGCCATGTCTATGCGTATGGGCTGCAGTGTCCGAAAGCTGCCGGGATTATTCATCTTGGGGCTACATCCTGTTATGTTGGAGATAATACAGATATTATTATCATGTCAGAGGCGCTAAAGCTCGTGCGCAGAAAATTATTGAATGTGATTGCGAAACTGGCAGAGTTTGCAGATACGTATAAAAGTCTGCCGACGCTTGCGTTTACCCATTTTCAGCCGGCGCAGCCGACGACAGTGGGCAAGCGGGCTTCTCTGTGGCTGCAGGAATTTTTGATGGATTTGGAAGATGTGGATTATGTGATTTTGACGATGAAGCTGCTTGGTTCGAAGGGAACGACCGGAACGCAGGCGAGCTTTCAGGAACTATTTTCAGGCGATCAGGAAACAATTGATAAGATTGACCCAATGATTGCTGAGAAGATGGGATTTGCACATTGCTATCCGGTGTCCGGGCAGACCTATTCCAGAAAAGTGGATACAAGAGTTGCAAACGTGCTTTCCGGTATTGCAGCCAGTGCGCACAAGATGTCCAATGATATCCGCCTGCTGCAGCATTTAAAGGAGATTGAGGAACCTTTTGAGAAACATCAGATCGGTTCATCTGCAATGGCTTATAAAAGAAATCCGATGCGCAGCGAACGAATTGCATCATTGTCCCGGTATGTTATGATCGATGCGCTGAATCCGGCCATAACTTCTGCAGTGCAGTGGTTTGAGCGTACGTTGGATGATTCTGCGAATAAACGGCTGTCGATACCGGAAGGTTTTCTGGCTGTAGATGGTATTTTGGATTTGTGTCTGAACGTTGTAGACGGGCTTGTTGTGTATGACAAGGTAATTACGAAACATCTGATGGCGGAGCTGCCGTTTATGGCGACAGAAAATATTATGATGGATGCAGTGAAAAAGGGCGGCAGCCGTCAGGAATTGCATGAACGCATCCGTCAGCTTTCGATGGAAGCTGGGGAGAACGTAAAAAAACGAGGGCTGGATAATAATCTGCTGGAACTGATTGCTGCGGACGAGGCTTTTCAGCTCTCTATCGAAGAACTGCAGGCAGGGATGGATCCTGCAAAATATGTAGGACGAGCGCCGCTGCAGGTGGAAAAGTTTTTAAAAGACGTAGTGGAACCTGTGCTGGAAAAAAACAGAGAAATATTAGGTATGAAGGCAGAGATTCATGTATAAATAAGTTTGAAATAACTGGTATAACCCAATTGTAAAAAGCACACGTTTGGCTGGTCTGAATTAGGTTATACCAGATTTTCCATGTTCCCGGGGGACAGGTCATTATGGCCGTTGTAGCCCCGGGTTTATGTTATTTGTTTATGATATTTTAAAACGATTTCCATGCGGAAATAACATAGAAATGATTACGCAAGCTCCAGTGCAATTTCCATCATTTTTCCAAAACCGAGCTGCCGGTCTTCGGCGCTTAATTCTTCACCCGTATAAATGTGGTCAGAAATCGTGAGCAGACAAAGCGCTTTTTTTCCTGCTTTCGCGGCGTTCATGTATAAAGCGGCAGCTTCCATTTCTACGGCCAGAACTCCCATAGATTTCCACAGGTCATTCGCGTTTTTGTCAGCGTTATAAAAAACGTCTGAGGACAATACATTTCCAACGACCACGTTTGTACCCTGTGCCTTTGCGGCTTCGATGGCGCGGCTCATCAGGCCGTAATCTGCAGTTGGCGCAAAGGTTCCCGGAAGGCCATACTGCGCAGCATAGTTGGAATTGGTGCATGCACCCATGGCAACGACGACATCCATCAGCTTTAGATGATCCTGTAAGCCTCCGGCAGAGCCGATGCGTATAATATTGTCTACGTCATAAAAATGGAACAGTTCATAAGAATAGATGCCGATCGATGGTATTCCCATGCCGGAGCCCATGACAGAAATCTCTTTTCCTTTGTATGTACCGGTATATCCGAGCATATTGCGGACAGCAGTTACCTGTTTTGGCTGTTCCAGATAGGTATCTGCGATATATTTTGCACGAAGCGGATCACCCGGCATCAGAACTGTTTTTGCAAAATCATTGGCCTTCGCACTAATGTGCGGAGTTGGTATCGGTGCATTGGACATAGTATGACCTCCTGTTTTTATTTTATCTTGCTAAAATCTGTACGATTTCGCCTACGTACATCGTATGCAGATCGCCATCCGCATACCATTTTTCCTGAATTTCAGAATCTAAAAAGTGTTCAGGCAGTATTGGTGTTGCGGACATTTTCTTGCAGCAGATGACAAAATTGCCTTCATCGATAAATGGAATTTCCTCAAAATAATTTACATTCATTTTGGCTGCTTTGATTTTATCTTCTGTACGTCCGGAAACCATGCCGAAATATTTCATCGCAGATTTATAGCTGCTGTCAAAAAAAGTAAGTGAAAAGTGATCGCTTTGATCGATCAGTTCTTTTGTAAAACGGCTTTCTCTTACAAAGATGAATGCGGTATTTTTGCCCCAGAGAACGCCAACGCCGCCCCAGCTGGCTGTCATAGCATTTACTTTGTCTCCTTCTTTGGCTGTGATCAGCATCCATTCTTTTCCTATTTTTGTAAATGGATCAAATTCAATCAGATCGATTGGATAAGGTTGAAATGTATGCATTTTGTTTTCTCCCTTCAAATAAATTATCAGCATTCCCAACCTATTATAACCTTTTGCTGGAAAAAAGACAATATCCGGATTATTTTTGTGAACTTTTTTTCTGAAAATAACTGTAAAAATAACTGGAAAAACGGCAAGGAATGCGATAGAATACAGACAGGTTCTATTGGCCCGTTGCAAAATACTAAAGGAAATGAGAGTGGACAATGAGTGTGAAAATGAATGACATCGACAATACCAGATTAGAAGAAGCAATGCAGGAATATATGAAGGATCAGGATAAGGAACATCTGGTGCAGCTTGTGTATGCAATACAGGAGACAAAGCTGTTTGTACCGGCAATGGCAGTGCAAAAACAAAAACAGGGAGGTTTTCAGCCGTATATTATTAAAAATGCAGAAGGCGATATGTATATGCCGGCATTTACCTCTATGAAGAAATTTCCGCAGAATCAGAAATATCAGGGTATGCTGAAAATACAGTATAAACAGTGCGTATCTATGTTGTTGGATCATCCGTCGCTTGTGCAGGGAATCGCGTTGAATCCGTTTTCGGATAATTTAATGTTAAAATCACAAATGTTGGAGTTAAGCCGCAAAGTGGAGCAGAGTGCAAAACAGGCGCCAAAAGCGTATTCCGTAAAAACGGATGATTTTCGCATGGTTGTTCGTCACAATGTGGAATTTCATCAGATTCCGGAAAAGCTGTTTGCACAGAAGATGGAATTTATCCAGAACCTGAATGAAGAAGTGTTATGTGATCTTTATAAAGCGCCGTACATTGAGGTCGGACAAGCCGGACAATATCCTTATACGAAGGATAGTTTTGAAATGATGGAGCTGAGCGTTCGAGATGACTTAAGTATTATACAGATCATTGCTCCGTCAAAATTTTTGTATCAGACGAATTGCAGAGAGCTTTATATTGTCTGGAACCCGCTGACAGAGCAGTTTGGATATTTTGTTATCGAAAAGGGACTGGATACAGAAGAGGTTAAGTTTCATTTGGACAGGATCAAAGAAGATGGTACCTGTGAGAAGCTGGAGGAAGCTCCGGCAGATGGGAATGTTATGAATCGTGTGATGGAGTTATTTGGAGGAGAGCCATGATCACAATAGGCGTAATGATGAGCAATGCATATGCGGATTATTCGGCACATATGATTCGCGGATTGTGCAGTCGGGCAAAAGAAAAGGAAGGTGTGAATCTGATTTTTTTCCCGGGAATGTTATGTAGTGATCTGGAAAGCAAAGAAAAAAGTGCTCAGCTACCGTTTTATGAAGATTCAATTGCACTTGTAGATGTATTAATTGTTTCGGATCAGGAAATGCTGCAAATGTTATTGGATCAGCCGGAAGGAGCTTTGTTTTCCAATGTTTTGGAACATGTGCCATATATATTGTTAAAAGATGACACTGCGCAAATATTTGAACAGGCTTGTGCTTTGGCAGAGGGGCAATCTGCAGATTCACAGGACCATGCGCTGGAAGATGAAGAAGGGGATCTGTTTACAACGCCGAAACAGACAAAAGCGCAGAGACGGGATCGCTTTGAGCGTGCGCTGGAGTTTGCGGTCAAGGCACACAAAGGACAGGTGCGGAAAGGCTCTTCTGTGCCGTATATTTTTCATCCGATTGAGACAGCGCTGATTGCGATGACGCTGACGAGAGATCAGGACATCATCATTGCCGCGTTGTTTCATGATATCATCGAGGATACCAGATACAGCGCAAAAGATATTGAAGATGCATTTGGCAGCCGGGTTGCGCATATTGTGCAGATGGAGAGTGAAAATAAGCGGAAGGGCCAGGATGCTTCTGAGACATGGAAAATCCGCAAACAGGAATTTATAGATGGATTAGACCATAAGTCCAAAGATGAAAAAATTATTGCATTGGCTGACAAACTGTCTAATATGCGTGCCACAAGACAGGGATATTTGAAAAATGATGAAAGGTTTTGGGAAAGGTTTCATCAAAAAGATAAAAATATGCATGGCTGGTATTATCGAACAGTAGCCAACAAGCTGAAGGAATTTGAAGATACGGATGCCTGGAAGGAATTGAACCGGCTGATCGGAGAAGTGTTTGAATAGACATATGGATATGTAAGAGAAACAGGAGGAGCATCAGGTGGAACTGCCGCAGGATTTTACAGAGCGTATGAAAGGACAGCTGAACGATGGTTATGCTGATTTCCTCGCGGAGTATGCGAAGGAACGAGTATATGGGCTTCGCTGCAATCCGTTGAAAATCGATAAGGAAAAGCTGCAGTCCGCGCTTTTTAAAGCGCAGATCATACTGGACAAAGTCCCGTGGGCCGAGGAAGGATTTTATTATTCCGCAGATGCACATCCGGGAAAACTGCCGCTGCATGAGGCAGGGGCCTATTATATACAGGAACCGAGCGCAATGATTGCTGCCCGTCTGCTGGATCCGAAGCCTGGAGAAAACATATTGGATTTGTGTGCTGCCCCGGGCGGAAAGAGCACGCAGATTGCCGGACGGATGCAGGGAAAAGGGCTGCTTGTTTCTAATGAAATGATTCCACAGAGGGCAAAAACGCTGTCTCGAAATATAGAGCGAATGGGAGTGAGTAATGCAGTTGTATGCAATGAAACACCACAACATTTGGCAGAGCGTTTTCCGCTGTTTTTTGACAAAATTATGGTTGACGCTCCTTGCTCCGGAGAAGGGATGTTTCGAAAAGATATACAGTCCCGACAGGAGTGGAGTCTGGAACAGGTAGAGGTTTGCGCCAAAAGACAGCAGGATATTTTAGCGCAGGCAGCCATGATGTTAAAACCGGGCGGTGTTTTAGTGTATTCTACCTGTACCTTTGCGCCGCAGGAAAATGAACAGAATGCAGCCTGGTTTGTGCAGCAGTATCCGCAGTTTACACTGCAAAAAAGCGAACAGATCTGGCCGCATTTGCAGCGGGGAGAAGGACATTATGCAGCAAAATTTATAAAAAAAGGAACCTCTGTAAAAGAAATGAATGTTACAGAATTAAGCAGAAAAACAACGGATACGATGAAAAAAATAGCAGCAGCCGAAAGAGGAAAAACTACGGCAACGACTGCTTATAAAAAGCAGATACAGACATTTTGCGATTATTTTACAGAGTTTTGCGAAGATGTATTGACAAATGAAGTACAGGTATGGATGTTCAGGCAAATAGCACAAGGGCGGCTGACAGTGTTTGGAGATCAGTTTTATTTACTGCCATCCGGTATGAACAGTCTGGACGGATTGAAAACAGAACGGGCGGGACTTCAGCTTGGATGCTGCAAGAAAAATCGGTTCGAGCCGTCACATGCACTGGCAATGGCGCTGCGTCCAAAAGAAGCAAAGCGGATATTGGAGCTGGAAGAACCGGAGCGATATTTACGGGGAGAAACTATTTGCTGTGAAAATCAAAAAGGGTGGACGTTAGTAACGGTAGAGGGCTGTTCCATCGGATGGGGAAAAGCGGCGAATGGAATATTAAAAAACCATTATCCAAAAGGGCTGCGCAAATAGCTGACGCTAACAGTTCAATGGGGTATTGGAACTGTTGCGGGATAACAATATTATTTAAGAACAAAGGAAAAATACTGGAAACAGAGTTGTATTTATACAGGTAGATGCATCAAAAAAAGAAACAATAATAAAAATTATTTTTTTGCTTAAAATACTTCTTGTGGTGCATATTTAGCAGGAATAAGATGTTTTACTGTGAATGACGATACGATTTTCTATTTTCATATTGTCTTATATTTTGATAAAGAGAGGTATAGTTATGAAAAAAACCGCATTAATTATGGCTGGGGGACGCGGAGAACGCTTTTGGCCAAAGAGCCGCAAAAGTCTGCCAAAACAGTTTTTGTCTTTGACAGATGATGGAAGAACCATGATACAGCTGACCGTAGAAAGAATCCGTCCGCTGGTTGATATGGAAGATATTTTTATTTCTACAAATCGTGCATACAGAGAGCTGGTTTTGGAACAGCTGCCGCAGCTGCCGCCGGAAAATATTTTGTGCGAGCCTGTGGGAAGAAATACGGCTCCGTGTATCGGACTGGGTGCAGTGCATATGGCAGAAAAATATGAAGATGCGCTGATGATGGTACTGCCATCTGACCATTTGATAAAATATCATAAAATGTATTTAAATGTATTAAAAGACGGCTGCAGCATTGCGGAAAAAGGAAACAATCTGGTAACGATAGGCATTACGCCGGACTATCCGGAAACAGGCTATGGATATATTAAATTCCGCCCGGAAGAAGCTGAAGGGAATGCTTATGCCGTTGACCGCTTTGTAGAAAAGCCTGACCTTGAGACAGCAAAGGAATATTTAGAAACAGAGGAATATTTGTGGAACAGCGGCATGTTCATTTGGAAAGTTTCCACGATTTTGGAAAATTTTCAGAAATTTTTGCCAGAGATGTATGCAGGACTGGAAAAAATCCGCAGTGTGATAGGAACAGATAAACAGGAGATGATATTGGAGAAAACATTTCCGGATTTGGAATCTGTTTCGATTGATTATGGCATTATGGAAAAAGCACAAAACATCTATATTCTGCCAGGTGTGTTTGGATGGGATGATGTCGGTTCCTGGCTGGCCGTGGAACGAATTCAAAAGTCAAATGAGAACGGCAATGTAGTGACCGGAAATATTATTACGATTCACAGCAAAAACAATATTATCCAGGGAGGAAAAAAACTGATTGCGGCGGTTGGGCTGCAGGATTTGATTATTGTAGATACGGATGATGCGACGCTCATCTGTGAAAAGGGGAGCGCGGCGGATATTAAGATGGTTTTGGAGAATTTAAAGATATGTAATCGGGAGGAGTATCTTTGATTTAAGTCCGATATTTGCAGAAATGTTTTTATTTAAAAAATAGAATGGTTATTGTTTAAGAGGCTGGCGTTTGCTTTTAGCGGATGCCGCCTCATTTTATTGATTGTTTGTGTTTTTGAAAAACGTTCAAATCTTAGATTTTGTTATTACTATTATTTTTTATCATTTACTATCATTTAGTTCATAAAATTTATCTAAGATAGTGCGGGATCAGCTCAAAAAACGGCTACATGTATTTAAATTATTTATTTAATTGAAAATTTAATTACAAAATTTTGCATAGACGTCATAATTATTAAAAAAATATAAAAAAATTATTAAAATATATTTATAAATGTATTGACAAATGAAAATAATTAGATTATATTTATATATGATAAGGGATTTACGAAAGTAAAATGAATTTTATGATCTATGGGTGTGTGAAGATTGAAAAATAAAAATATGAAGTGATGTTAAAATACTTGCTTTTAAATTTCTAAATAATAAAAAGGCCTAAAGGTACGCTAATGGTAAAGTTTAAATAAATACAATCGGTATTTTGTATGGAGAAAAGATTAGTATATTAAGGAAGGAGATATGGTGTTTCATTTTACGAATATCATAAAAGAGCAATATGAAAAAAATATTACCGTTTGTAATGCCGATTACTGCATGTTACCCGGCAACCAGCCATGCATCAGGAATTTTATTTACAGATAAAAATATATCAAATTGGATGTTTAACAATTTTATTCAGATTTTTCAGGTTGAATCAAATGATGCGATTGATTATTATGACTTTGCGATAGATAATAATCCATTTTTGTCATATAATGAATTAAATTATCAATTTGTATATCATAATTGGAATACAATGGATGATTTTCTGATAGCTTCTATCAGGGATAATTATTATGTTCGGGTGTTTAACAATATAAGCAAAAATCCTTTATATGGGAAATCAAATGATTTTGAACATGATATTTTGATTTTTGGATATGATAAACACAGCAAAATGTATGATGTTGCAGATCATTTTAGAAATGGAAAATTCCAAACAGGGCAATGCTCATTTGATGAGTTAAATCAGGCAATTGATACGTTTGACCCTGATAAATTTAATAGCAATCGGGCTTTTTTGAATAATTTTCAATTGATACAAAAAGAAACAGACTTGAAAAAGTTAAGATTTAGTATGTATACACCTGAGGAGATGGATTATTTTCTTTCCTTGAATTTGCAAAGGATTATTTGTTCTCTAAAAGATTATCTTGACTGCATACCTACGACAAATTGGTATACAAGAGGACGGGCAATGGATGGTGTGTTGGCTTCTACGCATAAATGGGGGATCGATTGTTATGATGTTGTAAAAAGAAAAATAGAGCGTGAAGATTTTCCATTTTTGATACAGTCCTGTCATGTAATACATAATCATAAATTATTGATGATAGAACGTATAAAAAGAATTCATGATTTTTATAAATTTAATCAGGAGGATGTTTTTATAGAATATTATAAAGATTTATTAGAAAGAACTGACAGGTTATTAAGATTGGTTATTAAATACATGATGGTATCGGATAAAAAAGTTTTGAGGAATAGAATAGATAGTTTGATAAATGAGATACGGGATATTGATTATGAGTATACTTTGAAATTGTTTATGGCGTTGCAAAAGATATGAAACATTTCAAAGCAAAATTATTCTGTAATAAATAGAATTCTGAAACCGCTGAATCTAAATGCTTTTTATGTAATTCAAAAAGAGTTACTTGGTGATGGTGACGCAGTGTATCAGATTAAAAATTATTTGAAGGATACAAGTGGAGATAGTCTCATTCTATGGGGAGACGCAATCTATAAAAAAGAAGCAGTACAACGAATGATTGCTATACATCAGATTTTTCATAATGATTTTACATGCTTAACAGATTATACGAAGAATCCCTATGCAGGCTTTAGCCGGGATTGCAATGGAAAATTTTTAAGTACTTTTCATCAAAGGATTGGAAAAACTCCTAAAATGTGAGAAAATGACTGTTCATTTTTTGTTTGTGATACACAGTGTTTATTGAAGTATTTGGAAACGATGCATTTTGATTACGAGTTCATGTCATATGACATTGATATAGGTGAGATGTATTTTATACATATTCTTGACTATATGAAGAAAGACGATCGAAGAATAGAATTAGTGTGTTGTAAGCAGGAAAATGATGTTCTTGAGTTCAATACGGTTGAGGAAGCAAAAGAGATTGAAAAATTCTTGAAGACTAAAAAGTTATCATAGGATAATGTTAAAAGGTAACATATATATAAGGACATCTTATAAAAGAATGGGAAGGAAAATGTGAATATCTATCATTATATCACATAAGGAATAGTATGTCGTTTGTAGAAGTAAATAAATTAACAAAAAACTATAAGGTCTTTGAAAAAGAGGACGGTTTTGCTGGAGCTTTGCATGGACTTTTTGCACGAAAATATAAAACGGTTGAGGCTGTGAAAGAAATTAGTTTTACATTAGAAGAAGGTGATGTCGTTGGATATATTGGAGCAAATGGTTCCGGAAAAACGACAACTTTAAAGATGCTTTCCGGATTAATACGTCCTACATCAGGAACAGTTGAGGTTGGGGGGTTTATACCATCAGAAAGAAAAAAAGAATTTAAAAAGATGTTTGCAATAGTTATGGGGCAAAAAAATCAGTTATGGTGGGATCTTCCAGCTAAGGAGAGTTTTGAACTTTTTAGGGCAATTTATGAAGTTGATAAAGAAATTTATCGGAAAAGAAGAGATATGTTAATAGAGTTATTAGAAGTTGGAGAGCTTATAGATAAGCCGGTGAGAAACTTATCATTAGGAGAGCGCATGAAAATGGAAATAATTGGATCTCTTTTACATAATCCTAAAGTTTTGTTTTTAGATGAACCTACAATTGGACTGGATATTATATCACAGCAGAAAATAAGAGGATTTTTAAATGAGATTAACAAAGAACAAAAAACTACAATAGTTCTTACAAGCCATTATATGAAAGATATTGAAGAGTTGTGTAATAAATTGCTGATAATTAATCAAGGGAGCATTGTTTATAACGGAAATGTTGAACATATTAAAAATACGTATACTAAAGATCGAAATATAATTTTTACATATAGTGGTCAAGTATCAAAAGATGAATTAAACGAATATGGAGCTATTGTAGAACTGAAAAATAATGTGGCTAAAATTACTGTAAATGCGCAAGATGTTATAGCAGTTCAAAAAGAGCTGGTGAGTAGGTTTGAGATTGCTGATTTTCGAGTTGAAGACGTGGACATTGAAACTGCAATCGTAAAAATGTTTTTAAAAAATAGAGACTAATGTACTCAGAAAGGAGGAAAAATGTCAAAGATAGAGAAATACAGGATTAATGCAATCAATAGTATTCAGACATCATTAACTTATAGATTTCAATTCTTTTCGGGTATATTTATATTAGTAATTCCGTTTGTAATAAAGCTAAGCTTATGGAAATTGGCTTTTATGCCAGATGATACGAAGGAAATAGCAGGTTATACTTTTAATGAATTAATAGTTTATACTATATTTTCTATGATTTTTTCGTATCTAAATATAACCTATTTTCAATATAATATTGCTTTTGAAATAAAAGATGGATCATTATCTCGGTATCTGGTGAAACCGGTAAATCATATGCTTTATTGGATTAGTATGCTTATAGGTGACAAATTTATTAATGTAATATATGTATTAGTGTTTATTATATTAGCAGGGGGTATCTATGGAAATAACATGGATGGTTATATTGCAGTTTGTAATATTCCATTTACGATTGTTTCAATAATTCTTTCGTTAATATTAAATTTTCTGATGTATTACGCGATTAGTTTGTCTGCGTTTTGGTTTTTAGAAATTTCATATTTTTTTTCAGCGATAACTTTTATAATTTCGATATTAAGCGGTGAGTTAATGCCGATTGATGTAATGCCGACATTCGTTACAAGGATTCTTTTGTTTTTGCCATTTAGTTATTCCGTTTATTTTCCTACGCAAGTTATAATGGGAGAATTGGCAATTAAAGATATATTGTTTCGTTTAATCATTCAAATAGTATGGATTACAGTATTTGTATTATTTGGAAGGTTAGTCTGGAATATGGGAGTAAGAAAATATGAGTCAGTGGGAGGCTAAGAATGAGAATTTTAGGAAAATATTTTCTTGTATTGTGGATTATTATCAGAAATAGTTTTTATAAAATTACTACATATCGGGCAAATTTTTTTTCGGGTTTGATTACCGATTTTTGTTTTAATATATCAAGAGTTGTTTTTGTTAATGTGCTATTTTTAAATGTTGGTAATTTAGGAAATTGGAATGAATATCATTATATGATTTTCTTTGGATCCAGTTTTTTGGCAGAAAGTATTTATATGTTCTTTTTTTATAATAGTCACACTACCATTTCATTGCAAATTAACAATGGAGATATGGATTTTTTGTTGACAAAACCTATGTCCGAAATGTTTATGCTTTCTGCTATGAATGTAAATATTGGTAGTGGATTAAGTAATTTTATTTTAGGTGTTATTTTTATTTCTAAAGGAATGAAAGAGCTAAATCTTCAGAAATCTGCTGCAGAAATGTGTTTTTATGCAGTTCTGATTGTTTGTGGATCTATTGTTTATTTTTCTGTTTCTCTTATGATTAATCTTTTGAGTTTTTGGTTTGTGAGAGCTAATAACGTATTCGAAATATTTATGAATGTCACTGATTTATATCGGTATCCGGGTGATATTTTTCCTAAAAAATTTTCTTTATTTATTACTTTCATGATTCCGTTACAATTAATATCAATGATTCCTGCTAAATATTTATTGGACTCTGTAAAAGTTAGTGGATTAGTATTGGAGATGGTATATCCAATCATATTTCTGTTATTATGTTATGGTTTTATGCGACTGGCAATTGCATCCTATACAAGTGCAGGCAGTTAAGAAGAGAAGCAGGAGGTGAGGTTCAATATAAGATACCTCATAAAGTAAATATCGTTCATGAATTGGAAACAACAGCATCAGGAAAGGTAAAAGTGAAAAAATAGTAATCAGGTTGTAAAAATATTTTTATCAATGACATATAAATAAAAAAGTACATCTCCCTCCTTGACAGCATTCATCCATGGAGGTAAACTAAAACGAGAGAATCACAGAGGATTGACATACTATTAAGGAAGGTTATGATGAAAATGGAGAAAAAGAACATCGACTGGGAAAATATTGGATTTAACTATCGAAAGACGGATAAACGGTATGTGGCAGACTTTAAGAATGGAGCATGGGAAGAAGGCAGGCTCATAGAGGATGATATGATTACGATCAGTGAGTGTGCATGTGTCCTGCAGTATGCGCAGACCTGTTTTGAAGGTTTGAAAGCATATACGACACAGGACGGCAGAATCGTAACGTTTCGGCCGGATTTAAATGCAGCGCGTATGGAAGACACTTGTAAGCGTCTGATTATGCCGGTATTTCCACAGGATAAGTTTGTGGAAGCTGTTGTCCAGACAGTAAAGGCAAATGCAGCTTATGTGCCGCCATATGGTTCCGGGGCTACTTTGTATATCCGTCCGTATATGTTTGGCAGCAATGCGGTAATTGGCGTAAAACCTGCAGATGAGTATCAGTTCCGTATTTTTACAACACCGGTAGGCCCGTATTTTAAGGGAGGCGTGAAACCTTTGACAATCCGTGTCAGTGATTTTGACCGAGCAGCGCCGCATGGTACAGGAAACATCAAGGCAGGGTTAAATTATGCGATGAGCCTGTATCCGATCGTAACAGCGCATGAAGAAGGCTATGACGAAAATATGTACCTGGACGCAGGGACGAGAACATATGTAGAAGAAACCGGCGGTGCGAATTTCCTGTTTGTTACCAAAGACAATAAAATTGTAACGCCGCAGTCTGACAGTATTTTGCCGTCTATTACAAGACGTTCGCTGATGGTAGTTGCTGAGAAATATTTAAATCTGGAAGTTGAGCAGAGAAAAGTGACATTAGAAGAAGTGAAAGATTTTGCAGAATGCGGACTGTGCGGAACCGCAGCTGTTATTTCTCCGGTTGGCAAGATTGTGGATCATGGCAAAGAAATCTGCTTCCCGAGCGGTATGGAGAAAATGGGACCGGTAACTCAGAAGCTTTATGATACATTGACCGGAATCCAGATGGGACATATCGAAGCGCCTGAGGGCTGGATCAGAGAAATTTGCTAAACATTGATTATTGGAGATAAAGAGTACACATTGATGGATGTGTGCTCTTTGTTACTATTTACGGGTCAGGAACGCGCACTAGCTGCGCGTTCCGTAAGAACATGATTCAGGAGTGAGGGGCGATTTTGCGAAGCAAACTCTCAATATCGCCCCGAATCGTTACTATGAGCGGCCCCAGGCCGTGAATAGTAACTGCTCTTTCATATTATTGGTAAGAAACAGTTGCATATTTTCTGATTTTATGGCAAATTATGTTATAGGAATATTACAAAATAAAGCGAAGTGATGCAATGAACGATATGAATAAAACAGACAATCAAACAAAACAGACGGAGCGGAAAGCAAAACGGAAAGCGTCCAGACGTGCACGTGAGCCAAAATGGGACAAACTGGATAACACGGCCCATTTATTTCCGGTTATTGCAGGGGATGATATGACAAATGTATATCGCATCAGCGTTGTATTAAAGGAACCGGTGATTGGTTCTGTGCTGCAAAGGGCGTTAGATATGGTGCTGCCGAAATTTGATGGATTTAATGTACGTCTGCGGCAGGGTTTTTTTTGGTACTATTTTGAAGAAAATGGAAAGCCGGCTCCGGAGGTGATTGAAGAAAATACATATCCATGCCGTTATATTTTACAAAACAGGAATAACAGTTATCTGTTTCGTGTGACTTATTATATGTGCAGGATTAATCTGGAAGTTTTTCATGTGCTGACGGATGGTATGGGTGGTATTAATTTTTTAAAAGAGCTGACATATCAGTATTTACGGCTGTCACATCCAAAGCTGCGTGAGCAGGAGGGGGATCGCCTGAGTGTGGAAACGTCTTTGAACCGGGAAGATAGTTTTTTGCAAAACTATAAAAAGGGACATGCAAGAAATTACCGTTCGGGACGGGCGTATATTATGAAAGCGCCAAGGCTGCGGGCTCAGGAATTTGGCGTGATGCATGGATATGTTCAGATTCCGCAGTTAAAAGAAGTATGCAGGCGGCATGAGATGAGTATTAATGAATATTTGGTGTCGCTTGTGGTTTGGAGCATTTATCAGGGATATCTGCATGGCGCACAGGCATCTCGTCCGATCCGCGCAGCGGTTCCGGTGAATCTGCGTCCGTATTTTGATTCGGTTACGACAAAAAATTTTTTTGTAATGGTATCTGCTGAGTTTTGGCCGGAAAAAGAAAATTATACGTTTGAGGAAGTGCTGCAGATTGTAAAGGACAGCCTGCGCAGCCAGATTCGAAAAGATAATCTGGAAGATATTTTTTCTTATAATGTGTCAAATGAAAAAAATCTGGCGATGCGTGCGGTGCCGCTTATTATTAAAAATCTGGCCATTCGGTCTGTTTATACAAAGTCAGCGCTTGCAAATACAACGACGGTGACAAATATTGGAAATATAAAGGTGCGCGATGCTTATGAACCTTACATTGAGATGTTCCACTCGTTTCTGGCAATGAGCAAAGGACAATTATTAAAAGGTACGATTTGTTCTTATAAAGAAACACTTGTATTTACATTTAGTTCGGTGCTCGAAAAGCCTGTTGTGCAAAAGATTTTTTTTCGGACACTGGCGGCTGAAGGGCTGGATATCACGATAGAAAGCAACGGGGTGTATTATGAATAAATGTCTGCATTGCGGTGTGAATATTTTAGATCAGACAGATGTATGTCCGCTCTGTCAATGTGTCGTTGAACAGGAGAATGACAGTGAGGCAAAGGAACGGTATCCGGATATCCGCCTAAAGGGACGGAGATTGGAGCTGGTTTCCAGAATAGCGTTATTTTTAGCAATTGTGCTGGGCGCATTGGCAGTCATCATGAATTATGTCATGGACAGCGATATGTGGTGGAGTGTGATTGTAGTTGGCGCATTGGCATATTTGATGCTTTTTTTGTTTTATATTATAGCAAATGAACATGCGGGTTACCGCAGTAAAGTAATGATTGGCGTCGCATGTGGGGTTGCGGATCTGGTGGTGATCGATTATGTGCTTGGATTTCGGCATTGGTCGCTCGATTATGTCATTCCGACTGTATTTATTATTATGGATGTGATGATTATTGCAGCGATGTTTATTAATATACGTAGCTGGCAGAGCTATTTACTGTTTCAGATTTGTATGATCCTGTGCAGCGGCGTTTGTGTGCTGCTCAGTTTGTTTGATGTTGTACGCCATCCGGTCATGAGTTATGTTGCGCTGGGATTTTCGAGTGTGATGTTTCTGGCTACATTTATTATTGGAGGAAGGCGGGCGAGGAATGAGCTGAAACGAAGATTTCATGTGATGTAAGGGAAAATGGAAGTGCGAAAGGAATGTAATTTCAGGAAGGAATAAAAATGGCTGAAGACATAACGAGTCAGGAATTATCAAAAGGAATGTCAAAAGAACTGACAAAGGAATTGACAAGAGAGTTGATAAAAGAAGAAAAGGAAGAAAAAGAAGAGAAAAAAAGCAGTATGTTTGCCGCATTTGTGCGGGATATGATTGCACGCATGACAGCAGACCGCCTGATTGGTCCGAAGCTGCAAAATGGGGAAATACGTAAAAATCTGGTAGAACCGCCCTGGAAATGTCCGGCTTGTTTTCATTTGACCCAGATTGATCTTTTAAAATGTAAAGCAGAACTGTTAAGCCTTACGCAGAACCCTAGCCTGAATCGTGTAATTTTACAGCTGCATGGGGGAGGTTATATTGGTGCAATGCGAAATAAATACCGCTCTTTTGCAGGATTATATAATGAAATTGGCGGCGGTATTAATGTATTTACGCCGGATTACAGAGTTGCGCCTGAAAATCCTTATCCGGCAGCATTAGAAGATGCGCTGGACGCCTGGCAGTGGCTTTTACAGTCCGGGTGTCAGCCGGGAAAGATTGTGATTGCCGGGGACTCGGCCGGGGGAGGTTTGGCGCTTGCGTTATGTTTGTATTTGAAAGATCATGGAATGGAATTGCCGGAAGGGTTGATTCTGATGTCGCCATGGACAGATTTGACGGCAAGCGGCGAGTCTTATGAGAAAAATTATACACTGGATCCGTTGTTTGGAAATACAAAAGAAAGTATGATATACAATCGGGATTATGTCGGAGACGAAGATCCGGCGAATCCGTATATTTCTCCATTGTTTGGAGATTATGACGGATTTCCGCCAATGTTGATTCAGGTAGGCTCGATTGAAATGTTATTAAGCGATTCCACGGAACTTGCGAAAAAGGCAAAAGAAAGCGGCGTAAAAGTCAGGCTGAGTATTTATGAAGGGATGTTCCATGTGTTCCAAATGGGTGAACTCATGATTCAGGAATCGAAAAAGGCATGGGAAGAAGCCGGAAAATTTTTGCGTGTACTGGACCGCAGACGGGAAGAGTCTTTCAGTGTGCAGGACGAAGATACGATGTATGAGTGAAAATATGCAGATATTTTGATATATTTGTTCAGATATAAATTTATTATTAAATTTTTCTGTAGTTGTTGCCAAATGGAAGGGATTTTTTTATAATAGTATAGTCGGGCTTTTGTTTTGGGAAAAACGGTAGCTTCTGTAAAAAGCCGGATGGAAAAATGGATTGGAGTGGAATAGATAATGTCAGAACATGATTTTAGAGAAGTGGACTTAGATAAGGCCCAGGAAGAGAAAAATGATGATTATGAAGAAGTCTGTTATATCTGCCATCGTCCGGAGAGTGTAGCAGGCAAAATGATCAAAATACCGAATAACATTTGTATTTGTCAAGACTGTATGCAGCGTACGTTTGATGGTATGAATCAGTCAGGGTTCCGGTTGGATGATATTTTAGGGCCAATGCAGAATATGCATGGAAAAATGCCGAACATCAGTATGATTAATCTTGCTGATTTGCAAAACATGATGCCGAATGCGCAGAAGATAAAAAAGAAAAAGCCGAAGGAAAAAAAAGCGGCTCCGGTTTTTGATATCCATGCGATCCCGGCTCCCCATAAAATAAAAGCCAAGCTGGATGATTATGTCGTTGGCCAGGAACATGCGAAAAAAGTAGTATCTGTTGCCGTATATAATCATTATAAGAGAATAAACAGCGATCAAAAGGATGAAATTGAGATCGAAAAGTCAAATATGCTGATGATAGGGCCGACTGGTTCCGGTAAGACATATTTGGTGAAAACGCTGGCGAGACTTTTGGATGTGCCGCTTGCAATTACGGATGCGACTTCTCTGACAGAAGCAGGTTATATTGGCGATGATATCGAAAGCGTAGTGTCTAAATTGCTTGCAGCGGCAGATAACGATGTAGATCGCGCGGAACATGGCATTATTTTTATCGATGAGATCGACAAAATAGCAAAAAAAAGAAATACGCATCAGCGTGATGTCAGCGGTGAATCGGTGCAGCAGGGAATGCTAAAGCTGCTGGAAGGCGCAGAAGTCGAGGTTCCGGTAGGTGCGAGCAGCAAGAACGCAATGGTGCCGATGACGATCGTGAATACAAAAGACATTTTATTTATTTGCGGCGGTGCGTTTCCTGATTTGGATGAGATTATTAAGGAGCGTCTGAATAAAGCGTCTTCGATCGGCTTTCAGGCGGATTTAAAAGATAAATATGATAAGGAAGAAAACCTGCTGTCGCAGGTGACGGTAGAAGATATCCGAAAGTTTGGTATGATTCCTGAATTTATCGGAAGGTTGCCGATTCTGTTTTCGCTGGAAGCGTTAACAGAAGATATGCTTGTCAGAATTTTGGCTGAACCCAAAAATGCGATTATCAAACAGTATCAAAAATTGCTCGATTATGATGAGGTTAAGCTGGAATTTGAGGAAGACGCTTTGCATGCGATTGCAAAAAAGGCAAAGGAAAAGAAGGTTGGCGCCAGGGCATTGCGTGCGATTTTAGAAGAATTTATGCTGGATATTATGTATGAGATTCCAAAGGATGATAATATAGGAATTGTAACGATTACCGGAGATTATGTAGAAGGCAAAGGCGGACCGTTGATTACAATGCGGGGCATTCAAGGGCTGCCGGAACATACGCGTGGAAGTCTTGGCGCAGGCTGAGATACCGACGCTGATTTTAAGGAGGAACATATGTCAGAATCATATGCAGAAGTTATTGTTCATGATGAAAAAGATGTAAAAGGAAAGCAGCTTCGGATTTGTTTGATTTTAATTACGCTGATCTGTCTGTTATTCGGCGCAATGTATCAGGCGTTGTTTTTTTTAGTCGGTATTATCATGGTTCCGGTCAGTTTTACGGCTTTTAAAAACCGATATCGGGAATATGAATATCTGCTTGTGTCAGACGAGTTGGATATTGCAGTCGTAAAAAACAAAAGTAAGCGGAAGAAGCTGGCTACGTATACATTAAGCGAGCTGCAGTGTATGGCTCCGGTTCGTTCACATAAGCTGGACGGATATCATTCGAATCCGCAGTTAAAAGTACGTGATTATTCTTCCGGCAATACCGAACATAATATTTACAGTATGATCTTTGCAAGTCAGGGAATGCTGCAGGAGGTTAAAGTAGAGCCGTCGGAGGCAATGCTTAATGAAGTGCGGATGCATCATGCAAGCATTGTATTTTCTGAGTAGCAGAAATTTATCCTCAGCAATGTAAAATTATTTTGCTGCAGTTCCCTAGTGCCTTGTAAAGTCTAAAACTGTACCAAAACCTTTCCATGTGGGAATGAC
>CAJUBQ010000074.1 GCA_910584595.1 uncultured Eubacterium sp. | reverse complement strand
GGAAGGTATTTCAGAAATTGTATTGGATATTTCCTCTTGGAATTTAAAAGTGATGGCTTCCAGTGATGACAAAGTACACATAGCCTGCGAGGGAAAAGTCGAAGATGACCGTGATATGCAGGTTGTGCAGAAAGATGGAAAACTAATGGTACAGCAGGATGATGATACGGACAAAAATCTGGCGGAGCAATTCTCATTTGGCGAAGCAGGGAAAATAATATTGTATATTCCTAAAGATAATGCTGTTTCCTTAGCCATTAACAATGGTTCGGGAGAGATGGAGTTGGAAGCGGTCAGCATTTCCACTTTGTCCTTGAACAACCAGTCTGGCTATATAACGATGTCTGATTTCATAGCTGAAAGTGCAAAAATAAAATCTCTTTCAGGCGATATTAAAATAACAGATGCTTCATGCATGGATTCTAATATCAATACAGAATCCGCATATGTTACCATTAAAAATACAGTTATTGGAAAGGCTGCTGTTTCGACAGATTCTGGTGAAGTGAATATAAGCAACATAAACAGCTATGATTCCCTGTCTGTAGAAACGGGTTCGGGAGATATATCATTGACCCATGAAGCGATGCCAGATAATTTATCCTGCCATATATCCAGTGGCTCGGACGATGTAACCGTACAGCTTAAAAATGCGGAATTCAGTACCGATACGGACGGATGCAAGGATGGGAGCATCGGAAAGGGCGAAAACAGTTTATCTATCATGAGCAACAGCGGAACAGTAATTGTAAAATAGTTTTGGAGTGTAGAAAGATATGGAACGGTATGATTGGATTTACTGAAATATACATCTGATGTCCTATACCCGCGTGCGGAAAAAATTGTGCTTGTTACAGACAACCTCAATATCCACACAACAGCATCATTATACAAGGCATTTCAGCCGGAAGAAGCCCGCAGGCTGGCAGACCGGTTTGAATGGCATTACACTCCAAAACACGGAAGCTGGCTTGATATGGCAGAAATTGAAATCGGCGTTATGAGCCGCCAGGCGCTTGCAAAACCGCTTCCAGATATAGAGAGTTTTAAGGAACAGGTCCGCATCTGGACAGTTAAGCGAAATGCCGAAAGCAGAAAAATAAACTGGCAGTTTACAACCACAGATGCGCGAATAAATTATATCCAACAGTACTCTAAAAACTGTTCGGATGGAGTGCTAGTTCATAGCCTGAGCAGTTAAAGCTCAAATATGGAGACCACACACAGCCTGTGGGAGGTGTTTATCAATGTTCGTAGATGCTTATATCACACGTCTTTTAAAAGAATGGGAAGAGGTTTGTTTAAAAGTAAAAATCGGCTTGGAAAGACTGGGGCATGATATTCCGATTGTATTGAGCGGTGTTCAGGCTGATCAGGATTAACCTATAGGTGTTATAAATAAAAAACAGACAGTATCGTTATACAATACTGCCTGTTTTTTATTTTTCCAAGAAAGCCGTAATGGCCTGTTCCATATAAGGTCTATTATATAATTCCAAATGATAAAATATTTTTGCATAAGCCCAAGTATCAAATCTGGAGAGTTTATTACCTAAATCGCCGCGGCTTTGACGGCTCCAGTATAAGGCATTAGCTAAATTCTTATCATATTTTTGCGCATCACAAATATTATCGGGAAACTGCATTAGAAAATTTTCCTTTAAGTATTTTATCAATCCTTCTTTTTTCTGGTCTGGCGCTTCTGTTTTTAGCAAGCAGTCATATATCATATAATATTCTACAACATATAACCCAACATATAACGCAAAGGTTTCATTGGCAGTTTTTGAAATTGGCGCGTTATTATATCCAGTCAAAGGCTGAATTTCTACAATGGCGCCACATATACACGAAGCAAGCTTATGTCTGTCTAACCTGCTGCCGGCCATGTGTTCCAGTGCTTCGGCTTTATAATCCTCGTATTTGGCATTAATAGCAAACGGGACAGGCAAGTCATTTACCTGGCTTTTAATGCAGTAATTTTTATCATTATCGCAAATCTGTTTAAAAAGGGGGTCAATAATGTCAAAGTATAACGCCTTGAAAGTATCTGACGGTTGTGTCCTACTCATTTGTGCGGTCTCCTTTAGTTATCGTCAAATGAAAAAGCTCTTTCTGAACCGTCTGAATACCTTAATTTATGTCCTTGCGTTTTTTGCTTGCCTGAACTGCAAAATTTTAAAACCTCGCCAAAATCAAAATCATTATTTTGGTCATATACATCTGAAGTATCTTTTTCTGCCAGCGCATCTAATAAATTTTTTGCCTGTAACATTTTATTTATCCTCCTTTTTAGATTATACAATATCATAATTGTGAAATATGTAAATAAATTTTCTAAATATTAAGAAAAATTAAACAATATTGTTAAAAATACACAAAGGGTTTGCCTGCTTTCCGTTAGTTCCGTCGGCATACGGATTTCAGCAGACACGCTATAATAATTATATCAGATGAAACAAATCTGATATCAATAGAACCGGCTGCCCACCAGTCGGTTCAGAAAGGAGAAAGAGCATACGCTACAATAACCCCTCAACATAAAGGTTATTGTAGCGCAAAACTCAGAAAAAGTATGTTTCTGCTTTGTGGATAACTCGTATCTGCGTTCTGCAAGGGTGGCGTCAATCTGCTGTCGGATAAACACACGCTCAAACTGCTGTAAATAGGACAGGAACTGCTGAAGCTGTTTCAGCACCAACTGTTTTAATGCGTCCTCTCGGATATAGTGCTGCGTACATTCCTTTGCCCTGCTCGTCCTTTTATACATGGAACAGCGGAAATGCGTATTCCCGTTGGCGGTGGCTAAACTTAAATAAAGGAGCTTGACTGCCCGTTTCGTAAATCTATGAGGATAATGTCAATGGAAAGCTGAATGACGAACGCTTTTACAAGCTGCCGGACGGATATGAAGCGACCAATGTTTCCAAGTTGATTGCCATCACCAAGAAATATACCCGCATCGACGAGATAACGCCTGAAATCCTGAACGCATTTGTGGATAAAATCGTAGTCCATGAGCGTGAGAAAAAAGAGGGGAAACGGACACCGCAAATCGACATCTGCTATTCCTATGTTGGGATTGTGGACATCTCAACGGACGAAGAAATGCGGGAAATGGAACAGGAATATA
This sequence comes from uncultured Eubacterium sp., assembly GCA_910584595.1. GTDB lineage: Bacteria > Bacillota > Clostridia > Lachnospirales > Lachnospiraceae > Eubacterium_J. Next base: position 20,099 of record CAJUBQ010000074.1, on the reverse strand, counting down.
TGCGGCGTACCTATTCTTATATGTGGTTATGGATAAGGAACTGTAAAGAAATAACTTGCAAATAGTCCGCAGGATTTTTCTTTACAGTTCTCAAGTGTGGAGGAATTTGAAATGTTAGCGGAATTTAAAGCCAGAGCGTGTTTGAAAAATCATTCCCGCGATCTGCACTCCCCACTTTGCGGAGGATTCATATTTTGATGAAAATTTTTGGAATCGGGCAATAGCTGTTTGAGATAGTGCCTAATGAAAAATATACCTAATGAAAAATATACCTAATGAAAAATGATGCATAATGAAAACAGGATCATTCAAAAAAGAATCATCCTGTTTTTTTAATGTACTTTGCAATTTGATATTTCATAATATGAAACAATTGAAATAAATAATTTTACTAAACGAAAGATATTGCATATAAAACTAAAAAAATATTATTTTTTGTCATCTATTTCCATAGTAAAATTAAAGATAATTCAATATAATAACGTTGAACGATACGAAATACAACTTCTAAATAAAAAACAAGGAGGAATCAAAAATGAAAGTTGGATTTATTGGATTAGGTATTATGGGAAAGCCGATGAGCAAAAATCTTGTAAAAGCAGGTTATGATCTTGTTGTATGCGATTTTAACCAGGCATCGGTAGATGAGCTGACCGCTCTGGGTGCAAAGGGTGCGGCAAATGGCGCACAGGTGGCCAGCGAATGTGAAGTGATTATCACTATGGTACCGAATTCACCGCATGTACGTGCAGCGGTATTTGGCGAGGGCGGTATTGCTGAGACAGCAAAGCCAGGTACGGTGCTGATTGACATGAGCTCGATTGATCCGGTAGAAAGCAAAAAGATAGGAGCTGAACTTGCAGAAAAAGGGATTGATATGCTGGATGCGCCAGTGTCCGGTGGAGAACCAAAAGCAATCGATGGTACGCTTTCTGTGATGGTAGGTGGAAAAAAAGAGCTGTTTGACAAATATTATGACTTATTAATGGTGATGGCCGGTTCTGTTGTATATGTCGGTGAGCTTGGTTCCGGAAATGTGGCAAAACTGGCAAATCAGATTGTGGTAGCCGTAAATATTGCAGCCGTATCAGAGGCGCTTACCTTTGCAAAAAAAGCGGGAACAGATCCGGAGCTTGTGTATCAGGCAATCCGGGGAGGACTGGCAGGCTCTACAGTGATGGATGCGAAAGCTCCGATGATGCTGACGGGAAATTATAATCCTGGTTTCCGTATCGAACTGCATATTAAAGATTTGACGAATGCATTGAACGCAGCGCATGCGATCAATTCTCCTGTGCCGTTAACCGCGCAGATGATGGAAGTCATGCAGTTTTTAAAAGCAGAAGGATGCGAAAAAGAAGATCATGACAGTATTGTGAAATATTATGAGAAAATTTCCGGTACAAGCATTGTAAAAGAGCAGTAATAGCATAATTCGTATTGCGATAACTGAAAATAATGGGCAGCTGTATTCTGCCCATTTGTAGTTGAAAGAGGGGACTTTCGTGTAATATAATGAGGTGAGAAAAATGAGTGAATCTACACGTATGCTGATCGGACTGATCGTAGGTATCGTCGTTATGGTTGTGCTTGTCTCTAAGACAAAGGTACATACTTTTATTGCATTGATGATAGCATCGGGCATTACTGGCATTATCGGAGGTATGCCGTTTGTTAATGTGACTCAGGAAGATGGAACAACGATTACAGGTCTGGTAACAGCAATTCAGGACGGGTTTGGAAATACGTTAAAAAGTACGGGCATTATTATTGGACTGGGCGTTATGATGGGCGGAATTCTGGAAAAATCGGGAGCCGCAGAGAAAATGGCGTATTCGTTTATCAAAGCCGTTGGAAAGAAAAAAGAAGAATGGGCGCTGGCAATTACGGGGTGGTTTATTGCAATTCCGGTATTTGCAGATTCGGCAATCGTTATTTTTGCGCCGCTTTGTAAGGCTATTTCTAAAGTTACAGGCAAATCTTTGATTGGTCTTGCGCTTGCGATGGCGGCAGGGCTTCAGCTGACACACTGTCTGGTGCCGCCGACACCGGGCCCTACGACGGCAGCAAGCATGCTTGGCGCTGATGTAGGACAAATGATTATCTGCGGTTCGCTTGTGTCGATACCAATGCTCATTGTTGCTGTGTTTTACTGCCAGAGTATTGGAAAGAAGATTTATCAGATTCCAACGGATGACGGCGGTTTTGAAAGAAAAGAATTTAAACAGGAATACATAAAGTCTATGGAAGAACTGGATCGGATGATCGGAAAGAAAAAGCTTCCGGGGCTGGGCGTTTCCATTGCGCCGATTATCGTACCGCTGATTTTGATTTTGGCAAATACGATCGTAGGAATGATGGGCCAAAGCATTTCTATACTGGCATTTTTGGGTTCACCGATCGTTGCGCTTTCCATTGGTACACTGATCGCTATTTATGGACTGATGGCAAAGGATCCGACAAAAGAAGTGCTGCATGTGATGGATGATGCGATTAAGAGCACTGGTATTATTATGCTGATAACAGGCGCCGGCGGTTCGCTTGGCAACGTCATAAAAGTCAGCGGCGTTGGGGATGCGCTTGGCGAAGTTGTTATGAAAATGCCGCTTCCTGCAATTTTACTTCCGTTTATCATTGCAGCTTTGATGCGTATTGCGCTGGGATCTGCTACCGTAGCAATTACTACGGCAGCATCGTTATCTGCTTCGCTGATAGGCGCGATTTCCGTCAGCCCGCTTTTGATGGCTGTTTCCTGCTGTGTTGGCGCGATTTCATTTTCATATTTTAATGACAGCGGTTTCTGGGTATGGAACGGTATGTTTGGCGTGACCGAGTTAAAAGACCAGGTTCGGTGTAAGACAGCAATCTCTCTGATTATGGCAGGCGTGGGTATTATCGAACTGCTCGTTTTGTCAATATTCATTCATTAAAATACAGCAAAATAAGGGGGGCATTCAGATGAATACAGAATTTATCAAAGGTGTCATCGTTCCGATTATTACTCCGATCGATGCACAAGAACAGATCGATGAGAAAAAAACAAGGGAGCATGTAGACTATGTGATCGACGGCGGTATGCATGGCATACTGATCTTTGGGAGCAACGGAGAGTTTTACATGGTGGAAGAAGACGAGATGGAGCGTGGCCTGAAAATTATGGTAGATCAGGCTGCGGGCAGGGTTCCGGTTTATTTTGGGATCGGTGCGATCCGTACGAAAAAATGCATCCGTCTGGCAAAGATGGCAGCAGCAAACGGCGCGGCAGGTATTTCCATACTCCAGCCTATGTTTTTAAAACCTACAGAAGAAGAACTGTTCAGACATTTTCAGGCGATTGCGGATGCCGTTGCGGACGTGCCGGTACTGTTATATAATAATCCGGGCAGAGTCGGATATACAATGTCCGCGAATCTGGTGGAGCGGCTTGCGCATGAAGTGGAAAATATCGTTGGCATGAAGGATACAAGCGGGGATATTACACAGACGGCTGAGTTTATCCGCAGGACGAGGGATGTTGGATTTAAAGTGTTTGGCGGAAAAGATACGCTGTTGTATGCATCGATGTGTCATGGCGCCGTCGGCGGGGTGTGCACTTCAGGTAATTTTATGCCAGAGCTGATTGCGGATGTCTATAATAAATATGTTCAAGGCGATCTGGAAGGATCACTGGAAGCACAGTTTAAACTGAATCCGGTCCGGCTATCTATGGATGGGGCCAGTTTTCCGGTAGCTTCAAAAGATATGGCAAATTTAAGGGGCAGACAAATCGGGCTGCCATATACGCCAAGCCTTGCTACACCGGAAGGGCCGGTACTGGATAAGATACGTACAGAAATGACACGTGCCGGATTAATCTGAGTAATCTGAGTAATCTGAGTAATCTGAGATAGATGAGAAAGCTTAGACGATAAAGGTCGGACAGGAGCTTAGACAGGGATAAGGGAGAGATGGTAAATGAGGTCGTTAAGGGAAGAGGCAGATCATATAATAAAACAGGCAATACAAAAAGTCCTGCCGGATCAGGCGGTAGAACAAGCGCTGGAACAAAAGGAATTTGGCACTGGAGATATTTATGTAGTAGCTGCGGGGAAAGCAGCCTGGCAGATGGCGAAGGCTGCTGCGGGAATCTTAGGCAGCAAGATCAAACAAGGTGTCGTGATTACAAAATACGATCACGTAAAAGGAGATATTGAAGGCATGGACTGCTACGAGGCAGGGCATCCGGTGCCGGATGAAAATTCCTTTCTTGGAACAGCGGCAGCATTGGAGCTTGTCAGAGATCTTCGTGCAGAAGATACGGTGCTGTTTCTGCTTTCCGGCGGAGGCTCGGCGTTGTTTGAACAGCCATTGATTCCGAAAGATGAGCTGGCGGATATTACAAAGCAGCTGTTAGCGTGCGGAGCAGATATTGTGGAAATGAATACGGTACGAAAAAGGCTTTCCGGAGTAAAAGGCGGAAAATTTGCGAAAATCTGTGAACCGGCGCATGTATATAGTATTGTGCTCAGTGATATTTTAGGCGATCCTTTGGATATGATTGCATCTGGCCCGGCTTATCCAGATACCTCTACGTGTGAGATGGCGCTTGCTGTTGCGGAAAAATATCAGTTGAAGCTGAGCGCACAGGCACGAAAATGTCTGGAAACCGAAACCCCAAAAGAGCTGTTTCATGTTGAGACCCAAATTACCGGAAGCGTGAAAAACCTCTGTCTTGCAGCGGCTCATGCATGTGAAGCTTTGGGTTACGAGACGGTGATTTTGACGGATCAGCTGGAGTGCGAGGCGAAAGAGGCAGGTTCGTTTTTGGCTTCTATCGCAAAAAGTCATGCGAACGATCATAAACGTATGGCATTTATTGCCGGCGGGGAAACGGTCGTGCATTTAACCGGAACGGGAAAAGGCGGACGCAACCAGGAGCTTGCGCTTGCAGCGGCGTTCGGCATCGCAGGGCTTGCCGGGACAGCGGTGTTTAGTATAGGCAGCGACGGTACGGATGGGCCGACGCAGGCAGCGGGCGGCTTTTGCGACTGGCGCACGAAAGAAAAACTGGCAGAACAGGGAGTGGACATTTACGAAACGCTGCGGCGTAATGATGCGTATCACGCGCTGCAAAAATGTGACGGACTCATTGTGACAGGGGCGACCGGGACAAATGTGAATGATGTTGCGGTATTGCTGCTGTCCGGTGAATAAAGAAAGCAGGTGAAAATGCTTGATGGATGTATGCAGATATATAAAAATTCATGAGCGGGACAATGTAGCGATTGCTATACAGGATATCGCTGCCGGAACCCGGATCGAGGACGGACTGACGGCCAATCAGGATATTCCGCAGGCGCATAAGATCGCCTTATGCGATATTCCGCAAAACGGGGAAGTCATTCGTTACGGAGTTGTATTAGGTTATGCAAAAGACGATATTCGAAAGGGAGACTGGATCAATGAGCATATGCTGCTTTTGCCGGAAAGCCCTTCGGTAGAAAATATGGAATACGGGACGAATATTGTCCCGATAGATAAGCTGCCTGTTCCGCCGCGGACGACATGGATGGGATACCGAAATGCACAGGGACCGGCGGGTACGAAAAACCTGCTTGGAATAGTTACAACGGTACAGTGCGCGGCAGGTGTGCTAAAGGCGGCAGTGGAAAGAATCAAAAAAGAGCTGCTGCCAAAATATGAATATGTGGACGGGGTAGTGGCAGTGACGCATCCTTATGGATGTGGGGTGGCAATCAATGCGCCGATGGCGCATATTCCGATTCGGGCAGTGGCAAATCTCATCCGGCATCCAAATTTTGGCGGTGAGATGATGGTCGTAGGGCTTGGATGTGAGAAACTTACGTATGACCGGGTTTTACAGGAAGAAGATATTACACCGGAAAATGTATTGACGCTTCAGGATTATCCGGGTCATGATGCCATGATGCAGGCCATTTTAGATATGGCGGAGAAAAAACTGCAAAAGCTGAATCAGCGCAGGCGGGAAGAGCTTCCGCTAAGCGAACTGTTGATCGGGATGCAGTGCGGCGGCAGCGATGCATTTTCCGGTATCTCAGCAAATCCAAGCGCCGGATATGCGGCAGATATGCTTGTGCGCGGCGGCGCCACGGTAATGTTTAGTGAAGTGACAGAAGTACGGGACGGCGTACCGATGTTAGCAGCGCGATGCGTGGATGCACATACCCGTGACCGTCTGGCAGAAGAAATGCGCTGGTATGACAACTATCTGGCAGAAGGCGGTGTGGATCGTGATGCGAATCCGACGCCGGGCAATAAGAAGGGCGGTCTTGCCAATATTGTAGAAAAGGCGATGGGAAGCATTGCCAAGAGCGGAACAAGTCCGATTGTAGAAGTATTGTCCCCGGCGCAAAAACCCTCTAAGCATGGGCTGATCTTTGCGGCGACGCCGGCCAGTGATATTGTATGCGGCCCGAGCCAGTTAGCCAGCGGCATTGGTCTGCAGGTATTTATGACAGGACGCGGCACGCCGTATGGACTGGAAATCAGTCCGGTGATTAAGGTCTGCAGCCGCAATGAAATGAAAGACCACTGGTTTGACATGATAGATATTTCTGCGGGAGACGCAGCCTGCGGAAAGAAAACGATTGCAGATGTCGGAACGGAGATTTTCCATATGATTTTGGATACTGCAAGCGGATTAAAAAAACCTTACAGCGATCAGTACGGATTCCATAATGATATGTGTATTTTTAATCCGGCGCCGATTACTTAAGGATTTCGTTTATTTGAAAAGCAGCCACACAAAGAATTTTCTGCCATGGATTCTTTGTGTGGCTGTAATTAATTGATGAGAGAACTTATTGGTTGCTAAAATGAAAAAAAAGGGATATACTCAAAATATGTTTTCAGATCTTGATAAAGCGGGGATACAAAAATGGCTAAAATACATGTACTTGTTCCAAATCAGGAACTTGCAGACTACGCGCTGCAGATTATTGCAGAGGAAAAAATGGATTCCTGCCAGGTAGAAGTTATCCGTACAAGCCATGCAGTACAGGCGGCGCGCAATGCAATTGGGGAGGGCGCCAATGTGATTGTAGCGCGTGGGCTGCAGGCGGATTTTATTCGGGAATATACGAAGGTGCCGCTTGTAAATATTTCTATGACCGGACAGGAAGTAGGGCTGCTGGTGGAAGAAGCCAAGCAGCTGACGGGGAAGGAACATCCGGTGATTGCGTTTGTCGGGCATTATACGATGTTTCCGGATTCCAGCTATATGAACGAGATTTTCCATGCGCAGCTGTTGTTTTATACGTATGAGGACCGCAGCCGGATTGAAACGATTGTGCAAAAGGCTGTAACGGAAGGAACGGATGTAGTTATTGGCGGAGAGCGGGTTTTAAAATGTATGCAGCAGTATCCGCATATTCCGTCATTGTTTTTGCGCACAAGGGAAGATTCTCTGCGCAAGGCGCTGCATGTAGCCCGCAGAATGGTATATACGTCTCAGGTGGAAAAGGAGAACCATGCGCAGTTTTTAACAGTGCTTGAGACGGTATATAACGGGGTGCTGAAAGTAGATACGGAAAAAAATGTAACGGCGGCCAATCATGCTGCGGCATGGATTTTAAATCGTACCGAAGCCGCGTTTATCGGCAGAAAACTGTATGAGGTGATGCCGCAGCTGGAAGAAAGCTATCTGGAGCGGGTATTAAGCGGTGAACGGGAAATTATTACAACAACGATGCTGATCGGCAGAGAGTCCTATATGGTATCGATTGCGCCGATTGCCTATGACGGCAGGATAACAGGCGCGATTCTTTCGATTCATAAAATTCCAACCGGAAGCAGGAAAAATCAGGATTTGTTTGAAGACAACCTTTTGTTCGGTTACCTGAGCATGGGGGATTTTTGCAAGATCGAGACGAAGTCTGAACGGATGAAAAAATGTATGGAACTGGCGCGGACGTATGCGCTTTCTTCTGCGCCTGTTATTATTTATGGAGAAACCGGAACGGAAAAAGAAGTGTTTGCACAGGGGATCCATAACAATGGTTATCAGAAAAACAGCCATTATTTAACGGTAAACTGCAGCGGTATGTCAGAAGAGCAGCAGATTGCGGCGCTGTTTGGAGAAGGGGCGCAGGATAGGCAGAAAAAAGCGGCGCTGGAACAGGCTGCTTTTGGGACGCTCTTGATACGGGATATTGATGAATTATGTCTGCGCTGCCAGTATCGTCTGATGCGGGTCATGCGTTATAAAGTATTTATGAAGACCGATATTGAAGAGATTCCATCGATCGAAGTGCGCATTATTGCTACCGCGAGGGAAGAACTGGCGCAAAAGGTAAGAAACGGCCAGTTTCGGGAGGACTTATACTACCTGCTGAACGCTTTTGCTATTCATCTGCCGCCTCTCAGGGAGCGCAGGGAAGATATTCCGGGAATGGTACAGAATTATTTCAGGCAGTATAATAAAAAATATTCCAAGCGTGTCAGTCTGACAAAAGGCGGTATGGATGCGCTATGCGGTGCGCGCTGGGATGGAAACGCACTGCAGCTGGAGCGGTTTTGCGAGCGTCTGGTGCTGACGGCACATAAGAGGAATATGGATGAGGTTTGTATTCGGGAACTGCTGCTTGAACTGTATCCGAAAATAGAAACGCACAGCGGCATCCAAAGTGTAGTCGTCTATGAACCGCCGGAAAAAGAAGAGATCGAACAGGCGCTTGCACAATGCAAAGATAACAGGCAGAAAACGGCGGAGCTGCTTGGGATCAGTACGGCAACACTCTGGCGTAAAATGAAAAAGTATGGCATTGAGTAATGATGGATCATGGCAGATGCAGTAGGAATGAAAGAATAAGAATCAAAGTATACGAATCAAAGAATAAGAATCAAAGTATAAGAATCAAAGTATACGAATCAAAGAATAAGAATCAAAGAGCAAAATTGAAAGCATAAAATTGAAAGCATAAGGTCGAAAAAACAAAAAAATTAAAAGGAAAAAAGAATGTCAAAAAATGAGTATTATATGATACAGGGTGAAGACTACAAACAGATGGCGATTCAGGTGTTAAAGGCAGCAGGGTTGGCGACGGATATTGCAGACAGGAGTAAAAGAATCGGAATTAAACCGAACATACTGGCAGCCAAAAAGGCATCCGAAGGGGCCGTGACACATCCTGAGCTTGTAGACGGTGTGCTGACTTATTTAAAAGAAGAAGGATTTTTAAACTTAGTCGTACTCGAAGGCTCCTGGGTCGGCGATTTAACGTCTCAGGCAGTACGGGTGTGCGGTATTTACGATATATGCAAAAAACATCAGGTTCCGTTTATCGATCTGCAAAAGGATGCGTTTCGTACGGTAGATGCGGCAGGTATGCCGATCTCGGTCTGTGAGGAAGTGTTTCGGCTGGACTATCTGATAAACCTTCCGGTACTGAAAGGGCATTGCCAGACGACAGTGACGTGTGCGCTGAAAAACAGCAAAGGGCTGATCCCAAATTCTGAAAAACGCAGATTCCATACGCTTGGGCTGCATAAGCCGATTGCGCATTTAAATACGGTAATTCACCAGGATTTTATTTTGCTGGATAATATATGCGGAGATTTGGATTTTGAAGAAGGCGGCAACCCGGTTGTTATGAACCGTGTTCTGGGGTTTTGGGATCCGGTGCTGTGTGACAGCTTTGCAGCTGAGAGTATGGGGTATCGTCCGGCTGATATTGCATATATTCGCCTGGCGGAGCAGCTGGGCGTCGGCAGTACGGATGTGGAACATGCTAATCCGATCGTCCTTGGAGAGGGCATACCGGAAAAAAAGAAAATGCGCAGTACAAAACGCGTATCAAAGCTGGCGGCTTACGCGGATGCAAAAGACGCCTGCTCAGCCTGTTATGGTTCCCTGATCTATGCGCTTGACCGGTTAAACGATGAAGGACTGCTGGCCGGGCACAGTGCGGCTTCGATTTCCATTGGACAAGGGCATCGGGGAAAAACAGGAAAGATTGGCATCGGACAGTGTACGGGCTGTTTTGAGAAACATCTGGGCGGGTGTCCGCCTAAGGCGGTAGAGATTGCCGAATTTTTACGGCAGCAGTGGGAGTAATATCTGCCTTAAATTCGAAAATGGAAAGGGAAAAAAGATGTATCAGAATCTATTGTTTGATCTGGATGGGACGCTGACAGATCCAGGTGTTGGAATTACGAACTCGGTTGCGTATGCTTTGGAGAAATACGGAATCAAAACAGACGACCGGACGCAGTTATATAAGTTTATCGGGCCGCCGCTGCAGGATTCGTTTGAGCAATTTTATGGATTTTCCAAAGAAGACGCTAAGACGGCGGTACAGTACTATCGGGAATATTATAAAGAAACAGGGATCTTCGAAAATAAATTATATGACGGTATGGAACATCTGCTGCAGTCGCTTTGTGAGGCGGGAAAGAAGTTATTTGTCGCAACATCCAAGCCGGAAGCATTTGCGGTACAGATTTTGGAATATTTTTCGGTAAATCAGTATTTTACGTATATTGCAGGCTCAAATATGGATGGGACAAGATCGAAAAAAGAGGAAGTCATCGCTTATGCGTTAAAAGCCGGCAAGATTCAGGATTTGTCTTCTGCCGTTATGATTGGCGACCGCGAATACGATGTGACAGGAGCAAAGAAAGCAGGGATTGCTTCGATCGGGGTATTGTTTGGATATGGGAGTAGAAAGGAGCTTGAGGCTGCAGGGGCAGATGCTCTTGCAGAAAGCCCAAAGGATATTTATCCGATTGTCTGCAAAGCGAATAACGGTGTTTGATGAGGAAGCGCACACTATAAAAATGCAAAAAGATAGAAATGAAAAAGAAAATAAGAATATAAAAGAAAATGAGAAATGATGAAACACGCATGAAGGAGAGCGATTATGAGATTATCAGAAATACATCAGCAGAAAAAAAACGTACTGTCTTTTGAAATCTTTCCCCCAAAGAAAGACGACGAATTGAAAAATATCGACAAAACACTGGAGATTTTATGCGAGCTGCAGCCGGATTTTATCAGTGTTACGTTTGGCGCCGGGGGAAGTTCCAATCATAACAAAACCATACAGCTTGCAAAAAAAATCAAAGAGGAATACCATGTAGAGCCAGTCGTGCATCTGACCTGCCTTTGTTATGACAAAGCTGAAATCGACGCGTTTTCAAAAGAACTGGCGGAAGAAGGTATCGAAAATGTGCTTGCTCTGCGTGGCGACCGTAACCCGGATGTACCGGAAAAGAAAGATTTTATCCATGCGTCAGATTTAATTACATACTTGAAACAAACGAGTGATTTTTGCATTGCGGGAGCCTGCTATCCGGAATGCCATCCGGAATCGAAAGACAGAGTGGCAGAGATGCGGCATTTGAGGACAAAAGTAGACGCCGGGGCGCAAGTGCTCTTATCGCAGCTGTTTTTTGACAATCAGTTTTTCTATCGGTTTGTGGAGGACTGTCGCATTGCAGGCATTGATGTACCGGTAACGCCTGGCATTATGCCTGTGATTAATGCGTCGCAGATTAAGCGGATGATTACGATGTGCGGAGCGTCATTCCCACAGCGTTTTGAGCGTATCATTCATAAATACGAAGGGAATAAGCAGGCTTTGTTTGACGCAGGAATGTCTTATGCACTGAGCCAGATTATTGATCTGCTGGCAAATGATGTGGATGGGATACATTTGTATACGATGAATAATCCTACTGTGGCGCGTAAAATCTGTGAGGGGATTAAGCATATTGTGTGAGCCGGAATCTATTTGATGAAAGGGGCGGCTGCTAATGAGAAGAAATTCCTTACGGATTGTATGCGATTCTTATCATCGTCAGATTTCCTATTATTTTAGAAATGAGTCAGGAGTCTGGACAGAAGTTTGTGGTGATTCACCGTTATCCCGCCTGTATTACACGAACACTACGATGCAGGATAGGGCAAAAGAGATTGCAGAGAAAATGGATGCCATCTATAACAGGAAAAACAAGGGATTAGATATTTTCTTTGAGGGTGAAAACCAAAGCTTGGCTTATTTGCAAGGCGCCATACGTGTTTATCTTCCGGACAGGGATATTGTTTGTACGCCGGGAGTGACAAAGATTGCTGTGGCGGGAAAAATCCATGCAGGAAAAACCAGCCTGATAGAAGGTTTGGAACAAGCATTCGGGCATCCGTATACGATGCATACTTTTCCTGATTATGCTATGTATGAGGATGACGCAAATCATGCGCAGTGGTATGAAATAAAAGGCATTGACCTTGGAATGGATCATGTAGAAAAGGCATATAAAACGATAAGCACGCTGGCAGAACAAGGGCTTTCGGCTGTCGTATATTGTGTCGCTGCTGTAACAGGGCGTATGGAGGATGCGGAGCGGGACCTGATACTCCGTCTGATGGATGCTTATCCGAAGGTTACGATGCTGGTAGCTTTAACGATAAGTATAAAAAAAGATGTCCGATCGTTTGTTAATGAAATTAAACAAATGGCAGAACAGATAAAAGTGATACCGACGTTGGCAAAGGAATATGAACTGGAAATTCAAAATCCGAAAACCGGTGAGGAAGAAAGTGTTTTTGTAAAGCCGTATGGGTTAGACATTTTATCTAAATATGTTTTAGAGAGGAAATAAACATTGCGTTCCATAAATATTATTGTGATGGGAAAAACAGGTGCGGGGAAAAGCACCCTGATTAACGCAGTGTTGAGAGAGGAGCTTGCGTTGACCGGTATCGGACAGGCTGTCACCCGTGAAAATAAAATATACAAAAAAGAAATGATGTTGCCCACAGCAACATCAAAGCAAGGGCAATACGGTTATATGCCATGCAGGCTGTCCATGTATGACACCGTAGGATTAGAAATAGACAGCACGATTACAGACAGGACTTTAGGAGAGATTCAAAAGCATGTTTCCAAAGCGCGGGAGTCTTTGGATGCTAAGGATATCAGCGTCGTTTGGTTTTGTATCAGTGAGTTAACCAGGAAATTTGAGCCGTTCGAGCTTGAGTTAATAAAAAAACTGTCGATAGACTATGAACTGCCATTCGTGATTGTTATTACACAGAGCATTTCCAGAAAAAAGGGCGAGCTTGAAAAACAGATTGAAGAAGTTTTGCCGGACGTGCCGCTTGCAAAGGTATTAGCGAAGGAGTACCCGATAGACGATGAGGTTTCCATACCGCCACGGGGAATCGAATCTTTGCTAAGGGAGAGTGTGAATGATTACCAGTGCCGAAAAATCAGCATACTTGAGACAAAGATCAACCAGCTTGACATGAGAAGAACCAGACGGATTCATGAAATAGAACAAAAAGGTATGTATTGTATTCAGAAACACTCCAACGAAGCAAACAAAATCGGAATATTTCCGGGAGGATGCATTCCTTTTGTACATGGAATATGCATCAAGATGATGGTCAACTTAAACGATATAGCGGGAATCAAAGGGGATCAGGCGCTTGCATCGGATATTTTCGTTAACGCTGTATTAGGAATCATGGTAACGCCGTTTCTGATTGTGCCGTTTCTAAGCAGGAAGGCTGCTTCGGCTTATGTGGAAACGGTAGGGGAGAGTTATCTGAAAGTATTGCTTGCCGTTATTGACAAATCTACGGACAAAGAACTGAAAGATCATGCGCTTATGACCAAACGTATCAAAGATGAGATCAAGAGGATGAAAAAGTAGGAGAATGTAAAAGATGGAGGAACTGACCGTAAAAGAAAGATTTAGACGTCAACAAGAGGATTTGGATAAGAGGCTTAACGCACTTTCTGAAAAGGATTTGCCGACAGCGAATATTATTGTTGCGGGAATCACGGGTGCAGGAAAAAGTACGCTCTTAAATGCGGTATTTGGCTCAGAATTGGCAAAAACCGGGAGCGGACGTCCTGTAACGGATCACATCAACGAATACAATAATGACGAGATACCGGTGCGCATTTGGGATACGGTAGGGTTAGAATTAAATGCCGAGAAAACAAAGAAATCCATTCAATCGATCAAAGATGTGATTGCAAAAAAAGCGGCAGAGAAGGACCAGTTTGACCGGATTCATGCAATATGGTATTGTATTAATTCAGCGAGCTCTCGGTATCAGGGAGCTGAACTTGCATTTATCAAGGAGCTGCACGAGATCGATGTTCCGTTTATTATTGTTTTGACACAATGCATTGCAGCAAAGAAAAAGATTACAGCATTTGAAGAAGAGATAAAGAAAATCAACAAACAGGAAGGCATGACAGATATTAGTATTGTCCGTGTTCTTGCGAAAGATGATGAAGTGGAAATCGATGAGGATCATACGGTACCGAAGCCTGCTTTTGGATTAGACGACCTTGTAGAAGAGACTTTAAAGCAGCTTCCTACATTTATAAAGAGCGGGTTTATTGCGGCGCAAAGAGTAAGTGAAGGGCAAAAAAGAATACAGTGTGAGGAAATTATATACGAATTTGCAAAAGCTGCACAAGAAGGTTTTTGGGATCATGTACCTTTAATCAACATATTTACCACAGACAAAAAAATAATCCGAATGCTTGAAAAGATAGGAAGGATATATAATACGGTTCTTTCCGAAAAGAGTGTAGATAAAGTCATCAGCGAGTCGGATGTGGATTTTGAGAATAATTTTTGGGGATTGGTGTCTCCTGTTGACTTTGTGGGATATAACGACAAAATAAATGCCTTATTAGACAGGAAGAAGAAGGATGGCTTTGATGTAAAAGCTGTCGATATACCTAAGAATGATAGAGCGGCCAGAATGATTGCGTTCTATGGGTATACTTTTACAGATTCGATAGAAGAATTATGGAAAAAGCTGACACAAGAGCAGTTAGAGGATGTAGATATGGTTGTGGATAATCTGATTGTAATTATAAATCGAAAACTCAGGGAGCGTAAGACGAAACGAAAGGGGTGACTCGTTTGAGTGTATTGACCAATGCAAAACAATTCCTTGCAGATAAGGCCGTTTCTGCGGCAAAGAAAGCAGGGAATGGGATTGCTGCGCTTTCTTCTTTGAGCCCGAAACAGCTTCTTGAGATAGATGAAAAAAGAAGGCGGTATCTGACGGATATGCCTGATATGGAGGGTGGAGATGCCCAAAATACGGTTCAAAAGAATCTCGGGGCAATCGGAATTGAGGTTTATCAGGCATACCTTGGACAGTTAAGGAGTGTGTATCGTCCTGTAGTGATACCGGAGGAATTTGATGAGGATAACCGAATTCGTTTTTTTGACATTACAAAGTGGGTCACAGATACAGAGGAGCATAGTATTGATAAACTTGCAAATGTTTATCATGTTCTTAGCGGGGATGATTGTAATATTGCGCTGATTTATCACAGGACAACGGACTGCTGCAGGATTACGATAGGTATTGTTAATACAGATCCTAAGCATTCCGATCCATCAATAGCAGATAACTATTATTCAAGAATTACAGGGGCGGTCAGAGGAAATTTTCCAGGTTCAGATATGAAAGAGATCCATTCGTCAGATCCGGAATATGGCATAGGGATTCCTGACTTCCTGCAGAATATAACAGGCGGCATTTCTGGTGGCAAAGTGAAGTCTGTAGCTTCAGTATCGAATGTGCCGTCAGAAAAATCAGAGGATTTTATCAGTCAAAGTATGGAGAAGCTGCTGGATGGAATTGTCCCAGAAAACAAGGAAGAAGAATATACCATCGTTCTGTTGGCGAAGCCCGTTCGGGAACAGTCAGAGACAAAAAACAGGCTGTATGAGCTGTATTCGGCGTTGTCTCCTTACTGCGGATGGCAGTCAAGCTATCAATATACCCAGTCCGATTTGGAAGGGAGCTCTGCAAATGCCGGGATAAGCGCAGGCGTCGGCCTGGAAATGAAGAATGCAGTTTCAGCAAATTTTGGGGTTTCTTTTGCTCGTGCATCAAATACGATGATGCAAGTAGGCAAAAACGAAGGAGTTACGAAATCTTATACGAACTATGGAGTAAAACACACGTTAGACGTTATTGAGGCACAGGTGAAAAGAATCGAAGAGAGTTCTGCATTAGGGATGTGGGAATTTGCTTCTTACATTATTTCGGACAGTCCTGTGATTGCAAATAATGTAGCGCATATGTATCTGGCGCTGACACAAGGCGAAAATTCTTATATTACAAAATCGGCGGTCAATTTATGGGATGGAGATATTGATACAGAAGCGGCAAAAGCAATTTTAGCAAGCGTACAAAAATTACAGCATCCTGTGTTTGGATTGAAACCATTTCTGGAAGAGGAATGGCTGATGTATCCGACACTGGTAACCGCAGCGACATCTATTTCCGGAAAAGAGTTAGCAAAGGCTTTGAATTTTCCAAGAAAGTCTGTAAGCGGACTGCCTGTATTAGAAGTGGTTTCGTTTGGCAGAGAACCGCATTCCTTATCGCAAGGCGTTTTCGATCTTGAGATCGGATGCGGATATCATATGCGAAAGGCAATTCCAAAGCAGCGGATGTTTCTTTCGATGCAGGAACTTACAAAGCATACGTTTATTACAGGTTCCACCGGATCTGGTAAATCCAATACGATTTATAAGCTGCTGGAAAATCTTAGTAAGGCAAAGGTTCATTTTCTCGTTGTGGAGCCTGCAAAAGGAGAATACAAAAAGAATATAGGTAAAAACAAAGGGGTTACTACATATGGCACAAATCCGAATATTTCTGATATGCCCCTGCTGCGCCTGAATCCTTTTCGGTTTCCGTTACAGATCCATATTCTTGAACATTTAGACCGGCTGGTGGAGATTTTTAATGTGTGCTGGCCGATGTATGCCGCAATGCCGGCCATACTTAAGGATGCAGTAGAGCGGGCATATGTGAAAAGCGGCTGGGATTTGGAAAAATCAACAAACAGATATTCTTCGGAACTTTTTCCAACATTTCAGGACGTTGCACAGGAAATCAAACAGGTATTGAAAGAAAGCGATTACTCAGATGATAATAAAGGGGATTATACCGGGGCTCTTGTCACACGGCTGAAATCGCTGACGAACGGAATTAACGGACTTATTTTTTCAGCAGATGATTTGGCGGATGAACAACTGTTTGACAAAAATGTGATCGTAGATTTAAGCAGGGTCGGTTCTGCAGAGACAAAATCACTGATTATGGGCCTGCTCGTTCTTAAGCTGCAGGAGCATCGTATGGAGCAAAGAAGCATCGGAGCAAATACGAATGATTACTTAAAGCATGTAACAATACTGGAAGAGGCGCACAGGCTCTTGAAGCGAACATCGACGGAACAAACAGGCGAGGGTGCAAATATGCTTGGAAAGTCCGTTGAAATGTTAGCAAATGCGATCGCTGAAATGCGGACATACGGAGAAGGGTTTATTATAGCCGATCAGTCGCCGGGGCTGCTGGATTTGTCGGTGATTCGAAATACGAATACGAAAATGATTCTTCGTTTGCCGGACTATAGCGACAGAGAGCTTGTAGGCAAGGCAGCAGGCTTAAGCGACAACCAGATTGCAGAGCTTGCGAGATTTGAAAAAGGAGTGGCAGTTGTTTCGCAAAGCGGCTGGCTGGAACCTGTGTTGTGTAAAGTTGATTTTTACACAGGTGGTGATGCGCAAGAATTTACTGCCGATCCGATATCAGAGGACAGCAATCCGACAGAAGATGATGATGCCATAGAACAGGCTTTGCTTGCCTGTATTATGAAAAAGGAGCTCAGCCATAAGGGAGAAAGGACGAAGCTCTGTCAGCTGAAAGACAGGATTTTAAAGTCACGGCTTGATACTGTGGTAAAGTGTGATTTTTTTGATTGCCTTTTATCCGGCAAGACAGAAGCGGCAGAAATGCTAAGAAAGCTGGCCTATGATTTTTTTAAGGCAGAGGATGCGTTCAAAGCTTCTGAGAAATATAAGGATATGGACGAATGGGTACGCTCTGTTGCAGATAACCTTTCACCAAAGATTCATGAATATTCGGACAGGGAGATTGATTATTTAATGGGTCTTTTGGTTTATGAACAGTCAGTCAGAGACGCTTCCTACAACGATTTGTTTTGCAGGTATACAGAAATCTATCAAGATAGGGGAGGTGTATGCTGATGACAGAAGTATCCGCATCACAGGAAATAAGCGAAGAAAAGAATGCTGAGGCTGAAAATTATAAAAAGATCAAACCGGAAAATGGCATGACGACAGAAGAAGCAAAATTCTTCTGGGATACGATATTGGACAGTGAGACAGATGCTGCTGAGGCTTATTATGACGATAATGGAAAATTATACCGTAAAGGCAAAGAGCTGGCGCCGAACTGCGAATATGAAATGAACGGATATAAGTATAGAACGGATGAAAAAGGGCGCATTATCTCAGCAGAAGGGATACTGCACAGGAAAGACCACGAGGGGAGATTAACGATTAAGGATTCCATAAATGATATAGGAAAAGGCGACCAGCAGGAAGGTGACGACAGAGGACATTTAATTGGAGATCAGTTTGATGGAACAAACGGCCTTGAAAATATGATTCCACAGGATGCAAAGATTAACCAAACGGATTTTAAGTCGTTTGAAAATGAACTTGCCAGAGAGATGAAAAGCGGAAAAGAAGTTTTCTATAAGGCTGAACCAATTTACGAAGGCGATTCCAGAAGACCGGTGGCGGTTGCTGTTATTTATTGTATTGATGGAAAAGAGAGTGTCAGAATATTTCCGAATGGAAAGGAGGAGCAGACAGGTGGATGAAAAGACGTTCCAGACAGTTTTTGATAAAATATCTGATTTTCTGCCGCAGGGGTGGAAGAAGATGGTTTTCTTTGCAGGGTATACAAGCGGCAGTTACAGTATGAAGTTCTATTCGGAAAATGGGGATGGAAAGTATATGGACTGTTTTCAGATACCGACCATATCAAAGGGACAGTTGATGAAGGCTTTTATGGATATCGATCATGTGCTGTCAGAACAAAGAAAAGATCTTGGAAGCAAGGCGTGGACGGTGTTTACAATGGCTGCAGACGCAAATGGCCGCATGAGAACTGACTTTGAATATGACGACCACTCCAGGGACATGGTGTCCTATGAAAAAAGCTGGGAAGAAAAATATCTGGTGTAAAAGGATAAATTTTATGCATTCATCTCCATCCATTCACTTCATAGGTAATAGTGTTGGGGCATATAGAAACTGAAGATCTATATGTCCTGTTTTTTTGCATAAGGAATTGTAAAGAAATAACTTGCAAATAGTCTGCAGGATTTTTTTTTCGAGAGCGCCAGCGCAAAATATTTCTTTACAGTTTCGAAGGGAGGCCTATGTATATGATAGCATAAAAAAATAGAATTTTGAGATTGTAATAGAATAAAGGGAAGTACGAAGGGGCAATAAAATGAAAGTAAAGTTTCTGATTATAATCAATATAATATTATTTAGCATTATTATTTTTATGGGAGTACATATCTGTGGAGAGAATAAAGACGTGAGCGGAGAATGGAAAAGAATTAATACGGTTGAACAAGATTATAATTGTTTAGAGAATCCGATGGATCCCCTATTTGCGCAGGCATTATCGAATTCACATGTTATGATTGAATATCGTCAGATTCAACAACTTTATTATGAAACATGGATAGCACAATACAATGATATTATGAAAAAAATTCGTAAAAAATGTATATATAATGAAGATATTGCTAACTATAACTTATTTATAAAAGAAATGGAAAATGGATTTGATAAATTGCAACCTTTGATTTTAAATGAAATTCTTGACAATTATAATATACCAGAAAGCCCGGAAAAGGACAGTTGGGGCAATGGCACACAGGAAACATTGCTTATGTATCGGGGGACTATGTATCGTAATGCATGTATGTTTTTTATACCATTTTTGGAGAAAAGCGAATATTCTTTTCCTGTAAACGAAGTAAAAGAATCATTATCCAAAATTGCAAAAGACAAATAAGTTAAAAAACAGCAAAAATACCATTAGAAATTAATGGTATTTTGCTGCTTTTTTAAAGAAAATTTGTTAAACTATGAGTTGTCAGTAATGTCGCCACCAATATAATTCTCCAAGTATGATAATGCCCCATAGGCGCGAACTTAAGCGGAAATGCAACAATTTACAAAAAGTGTTGCGT
>CAJUBQ010000073.1 GCA_910584595.1 uncultured Eubacterium sp. | reverse complement strand
GGGATTCTTACGTTCTGGAAACCGGAACAATGAGACAGGGCCGATTCCCTCATCCAGCGTCCGGGAAGCCCAAAAGCAACACTTTGTCTAAACTGTTGCTGTATTACTTGCCCCACCCCGTGAAAAGTAACGACAAATTTAATAAGCATAGGAGGAAATATTTTAACAACAAAGCATGAAACAAAGTATACTGGAACTTATGTAGATGCTATACCATTTAATAGCTGAAAGACAAAGGTCATAGAACAATGTTATGATGAAAATGGAAATCCGGTTCAGAAAATAAAACATTTCCGCTGCCTTCAGCTGCAGGCAAGCGGAAATGGCATTTTTATTTCGTGATTTTTATCACAGCGTCAAACCATAAGGTATATGTTTGCAAGGGAAGTCAGGAGTTCGTCTCCTGATTTTCGTCTTGGCTTTGTTTTTGTTTTTTCTTTTTTTTCATAAACACCATAACACCGGCGATAATAGCTGCAACTGGTATGAGCACAGGTATGGAACTGATCAGCCAGATTGCAGCAGACCGCAGCCATTGGCCCATGCCATAAACAGTATCTGACAGTCTGTTTCCGGCTTCTTCAAAAAAAGAAGTTTTGGTGGAGGCAACGTTGGTCGTTCGTTCCACTTCTGAAATTTCCAAATGCAGCGTGCTGTAATCTACGAGGTTATCATAGCTGCGAAGCTGTGATTCGTAAGATTCAATTTCATAGCGGATTTGAGTCAGCTGGCTTTGCAATGCGATAACATCTTTTAGCTTATCCGCTTTTTCCATGAGCTGCAGCAAAGTTTCCTGCTCTGTGCGCAGCGCTTTGAGATGGCTTTCCATATCAATATACCGAAGCGTTACATTTTCGCTGCTGCGGCTTTGGTAAGTAATGTTAGAATCACTGTTCAGAAGACTTATGATCTGTTCCATTTTATCTGCAGGAATGCGAAGAGTCAGGCTCGCGTAACGGTTGATACCGTCTGATACACTTCCATTTGTTTCGGAACTTTCTACATAACCGCCAATTTGAGATGTTTTTTTGCTGATCTTTTCATAAAAGGCATCGAATTCTTTTGTTTCCACAGAATAGTTATAAGTGTAGATCAACTTTTGAGTCTGGTTTTTTGGATTATTTTCGACAATGCCGTTTAAGGAAGCGGAATCTGCGCCCTCACCTGCATCCATGTCTGCGATATCCATATCTTCTGCGGCAATTTCTTTCATTTCGGCCTTGTTTGATTGCGAAGAACCGCTTTCTTGTTCTGCGGACATTTCGTAAGCGGAATCGTCAGCAGCATGATTCATAGATGTGTCATAACCGGAATCCATACTGCTGTTTTGGCTGCTTTTGTCAGAACCGGCGCCACATCCGTTTAGTATGAGCGCAGTGTTTAAAGCGGCTGTCAATACAATTACTGATAATTTTCGTTTCATAAGATTACCTCCTCCTGTTTGAATGTTGATATTTTTCTGCATCCTAATCATAAAGACGTAAAAATATAGGAGGAGGTTGCATGAAATTTAATTATTAAAAAAAACAGGTATGGAATCAGTTTTTCCAAGGACGATCCCGGCGATTTCTGCTGCTGTTGCAGATACCGGATGTTCAGCGACATAGTTTCGAATTTCATTTTCATTGTCCATATCTTCCAGCTGATCTATAAAGCGGTTTAGATTTTTCATATGCGTCAGCAGTTCCTCAAAGGACATCCCGCGTTCCAACATTGTTCGCTCTCCACGTTTTTTTTCATATTCACAGGTGGAAATGATCTGCATACAGAGCTTTAACTCTCCGTGAATATCTGAAGCTTCCATTAGCACATCCGGACGTTTTTCCAGCTGATGCAGAAAGTATTGCTTTGCTCCTAAAATATCCTGTTGCTGAAAATAAACAGCCAGCGCTTGCTTCATTTCTTCTGTTTCACGTTTTTCGCAGCTCATGCCCACACAGCTTTCATAAACATGCAGTCGGTTTTTCACAATCCATACGGTCAGCAGAAATTCGGATAAAAAGCCATATACACGTTTGCGGTAATTATCATATCCTGTCGTATCAATCCGTCGCTGTACTTCAAATAAAATATCAAACAGCCAGGTGCAGTATGCATCATACAGCTGCTTGCGGCAAACCATCATATTTGCAAAATAAGTTTCTTTTTTATGCACCATTTCATGAAACAAAGGTGCATAGTCAGGATATTTTTCCGCTACGACACGTTCTGTTTCGATCAGATCTTTTTCATCATGCGTAGCTGCGAAACCGTCATAGTAGGGCATACGCAACTCTAATTTTTTCGTTACGATCAGATCATATCGGGAAAGCAGATGTTCGATATCGTTATATTGATACAGATGTCCGTCTTCTGCAATGAGATATCTGCGGTAATGGCAGATCCCGATCATATCTGTATCTTTATCATTTTTCCACAGCCAATACATTCCGGTCAATTCACTATAATACGCATTTAAATCCGAAATATGATCGCCGGTGTGATCGGAAAGGCAGCCAAGTGAAGGATGGCACGCGCTGCCGACCTGCAAAGGAACATACATAGGATCAGGCGGCGGAGTAAAAGCTTTATGTGTCATTACAAAGATTCGGATATTCTGTTTTTTCATAGTTTTTTTATAGTTCCTCCATATGAGACACGACTAATAAGAAAGCACTTCTGCGCCGTCTTCAGTTACAAGAACCATGATTTCCCATTGTGCTGAAGGTTTTCCGTCTTTCGTATATACAGTCCAGTCATTTACTTCATCTACGTAAATATCCGGGGCTCCCATATTCACCATTGGCTCAATTGTAAAAATCATGCCAGGGACCATCAGCATTTCTTCTCCACGACGGCTGTTGTAGCTGACCCATGGATCTTCGTGAAACTCCAGCCCAACACCATGTCCACCGATCTCGCGAACGACAGTGTATCCATTTGCAAAGGCATGGTCATGAACTGCCTGTCCCATATCTCCCAGAAATCCCCATGGCTTTACTGCTTCCAGCCCACGGGTTACGCATTCTTTCGCAACATCTACCAGCTTTTTCTTTTCCGGACTGACTTCTCCGATACAGAACATGCGTGATGAATCAGAAAAATAGCCATTTAAAATCGTGGAAGCATCTACATTAATAATATCGCCTTCTTTTAATATGATATCTTTGGACGGAATGCCATGGCATACCTGGTCATTGAGCGACGTACATACACTTTTTGGATAACCGTCATAATGCAGCGGTGCAGGTATGCCGCCCATTTTTGTTGTCAGGTCATAAACAATCTGATCAATTTCCTCAGTGCTCATACCGGCATGAATATGTTCTGCGATATAATCCAGTACTGCAATATTAATCTTTGCACTTTCGCGGATGCCTGCAATCTGATGTGCGTTTTTAATCATTTCTCTGGATGGAACCGGATGTCCAAGATCAGCAATTTGTGAAATTTTGTCATCAAATGACTGATGGCACTGTTTGTATTTTCTTCCGCTGCCACACCAGCACTTATCGTTTCTGCCTAATTTTATATGCATTTTTTTATCCTCGTCTTAACTTCATCTTATTTTTTATCGTACCATGTATCATTATATACATGTTTTCAATTTTCGCAAGGGTTTGCAGGCTAATTTAAGCTAAAATACTTATGTTTGTGCAGCAATTTTATTGAGAATGCTGCATAATTATGGAGAAAATAAAAAACCGTTGTGGAAATGCGATTCCATAACGGTTTTTCATATTATGTATTGTCTAATTAATAATTCTTCGAACAGCAATAATTGTTCTGTAAGTCGCATTCTGCGTTGTAATGCCGGTACGGGAACTTTGCGCTCCTACAATTCTTCCGCCGCCCATATACAGCGCTACATGGCCGCTGTAACAGATAATATCACCCGGCTGCGCTTCACTGTAGCTGACGCCTCTGCCGCAGCCTGCCTGAGCGGCTGAACTGTGTGGAAGCGAGTAGCCAAAGTGTGCGTAGACGCTCATTACAAATCCTGAGCAGTCTGCACCGTTTGTCAGACTTGTGCCGCCCCATACATAAGGGTTGCCGATAAACTGCGTTGCGTAACTGATAACATCACTGCCGGTTGCGCCGGAAGGACTGACAGCCGGAGCGGAACTTGCGCCTGAGCTGTTTCCTGACGGTGTGCTGCCAGTGGAAGGAGAAGAGCTGCCGGAAGAAGGCTGTTGAGCTGCCTGCTGTTGTTGTGCAGCCTGCTGTGCAGCTTGTGCGGCAGCGTCTGCTCTCGCCTGCGCTTCTCTTGCGGCACGCTCCGCAGCTTCTCTTGCGGCTTGTTCTGCAGCTTCTGCAGCCTCTCTTGCGGCACGTTCCGCAGCTTCTCTTGCAATCCGTTCTTTTTCTTCTTCATCGCGGATAATCTGGTTCTGCTGCTGAATCGTTTCTTTATAAGCAGCTGCCAATACTTTCGCCTGTGATAGCTGAGAATCAAAATTATCCATAGTAGCTTCCTTATTGGCAACCATATTTTTCAGCTCGGTTTCCTGAAGCTTATAGTTTTCCTGCATTTCTTCCATTTCAGACTGCTCGGTAAGAAGCTGGGATTTCAGGTCAATCACTTGCTGTTTGGTCTCTTTATATACTTCAAGCTGGTCTCTGTCATAATCATAAACAGCATTATAATAATTGACTCTGTTTAAAAAATCTGACATGCTCGTTGCGCCAAGTAAAGCTTCCAATAAGGAGCCGTCGCCGCGTTCATACATAGAACGAATTCTCTTTTTCATTCTTTCGTATTGATCTTTTTCTTCTTTTTTTGCGGCTTCCAGATCTTTGTTGGCCTGTTTGATTTCTAATTCTTTATCGGCTAATTCATCAGAAAGAATATCCATATTTACGAGCAGGTCTACCAGTTCAGCATCCAGTGCGTTAATTTCCTTTTGTAGTTCCTGTTGCTTGTTTGCAATATTGTTGATATTGTTATTGACAGAATTTAAGTTATTTTCTGCCGCCTGTTTTGCATCTTGCGCCTGTGACTTACGGCTTGCCAATGCCGGCTGCAAAGAGGTAATGCCGACGGCAGTAACAAGAAACAAAGATGCAAGTTTTTTGGAAGTATTTTTTAAATAAACGTTTTGTTTTCTCAACTCGATACTCCTTTGTGTTTTGGTTTGCGTTTCCAGGCATTAGTATATCACGGCTTTTTCAGAATTTCAACCGGATGGGTAAAATCTTTCTGGTAAAAAAGTGTGAATTTTTTTTGAACATATTGTGGAAATTGCAAAATTTACGAACTTGCCGGCACGCCCATTTGTTTTACAATCAACAGCTTGTCACCACGGCTGACGTGTTCACTGGACAGTTGGTTCATTTGCATGACATCTGAGACGGTTGTGTGATGTTCTTTTGCAATATCCCAGAGCCGGTCTCCGGATTTGACGATATATCCGGCGATACCGGGGTGTTTTTCATATTGTTCGAGGTCTACCGGCTGCTGGTTGATACCGGTAATTAAGGAATGATGCTGTCTGCGGAAAACGATGGCATCCAGACCAATCACAGCTTTAATATCTGCCTGACTGTTGTCTGCCAGAATAACGGTCAGCTGGTCAATGCCGGCAGATAATTCAAAGGTGTCGTCCGGCTGGATTCCTTCAGCTTCGATCTGGCGGCTGAATGGAATGACACCCTCTGCAATGCCGATTGGCATATCGTCGCTTGCTGTAATATAGAGCATGCGAACTTTTAAAATGCCTTCTGTTTCAATGCCATCTGTAACGATGCGGCTGTCTTCAATAAAAATCTCACCTACGCTGGCGCACAGCTGCAGTATTTCGGCAGGCTGATTTTCGATAAAAATCTGGTCGGCAACTTTGAATTTGGAGTCGTTTTTTACAAGCAGACTTTGCAAATGGACGGGTTCCCGTTCCAGTACGAGCTCATCCTGCAGGGAATAGGCATCTTCCAGAAGCTGTAAACTATCTTCCCGCCATACGCGCAGATAAAAGTCTAACGTGCCTTCCAGCATCAGGATACGTTTTTCGCCGTCTTCATCTTCTGTGGGAGTTACTTCCAGCTGCACCTGCAGAGGCACAAGCTTAAAGATTGTCTCCGGATCACAAACGCTGCATTCAATCCGTTCATGCAGTGCGACCGTAGTTTCCATACACTGGATCTGCTTTTCGTCTTCTTCGCCTTTGTATAAAATATTGACGAGCAGTTCACCGGAAAGTTCGATCTCTCCGGCACGAATCCGGCTGTCAAGACCACGCAGCTGCACGCTCTGCCAGAGCAGCTTGTTGATATTTGGGCGGTTTGACGGCAAAAGTATTTCACTGTGGATTCTGCAGATATCTTTTTTTTGCGTTAAAAGCTGGAGCATTTTTTGCTGTTGGAAAAGCGTTTGAACGGAAGTGTTTTCGATGCCGGTAGGCAGTTCGATCTGTTGTTCCATTTGATCTACGGCATGTAATTCCAACAGTGCACGTACATTTAGCTTGCGTGAGTTAATCATGCCGAGCGTCAGATCGTCCATGCTGCTTTGCAAAATCAGCTGGTCCGTTTCCTGAACGCCTTCCATATGTATCGTTTCTGTAAATGGGACATCTCCCTGCAGGCTGCATATGCTGCCGGTTTCCGTACACTTGTATAGCGCCTGGAACAACAGTGCGCCATTTACGACAATCTGATCCGGTTCGACTCTTGTTTCATGAATGCGCACATTACCTTTGCGGTCAATCAGTTTAATCATATCAGGTTCGTAATCCGGCAGGTTAAAATCATTTTCTACTGTAATCTGGATAGATGCCCGGCCTCTTTCCTGATTTGTCTGTAATAGCTTCTTTATAAAATCCAATTAAAAAATCCTCCGATACTGAACGTTTTTTATATCCTATTCAGTACGGGGGAATTTTATGAATCAGATTGTAAATTAGCATAGCTTCATCCGAATGTCTCTGGTAATAATATCTGAATAACTAAAAGACAGCAGCTGCGGAGGATTTTTTTCATCCTTATCGTCAACCAGAATTGTGAATACACTTGGATAGGCGCCCTGTATCACACCACTCTGAATGTCTACCTTATTTCTGCCTCTGTCAAGTTGAATCATTACCTTGCTTCCACATTGCTGATGCACCGAAGCACGTACTTTTTCAATATCTGTCCGCTGCATATCTTCTCGTCCTCCTCTTATTGCATTTTGCTGGAATCCGTAAAAAAACAGATCACAGTTCGAAACACTAGATATAGTATAGCACTCTGCTTAGGAAAAGTCAATGTATTTCCCTATTCAAATACTATATTTTGTTTGTACTTTTTCGTTTTAACCACTATATATGGATAACTCGGCTTCTTTTGCGGGTTAGAACCGTTTTCAGGGCCGAGCAGTTCAGTATCAAAATATAGTGCGTTCTCTGTTAAAAACAGGTCGCGAACTACGATGCTGTAGCCTCCTGTTTCCTGTTCGCCATAGCCGTGAACGAGATATAGATCACTTTCCGTTTCGAAAGATAATTTAAATTCTGCTTCTTTTTTTTGTTCAATGGATTCTGCTAATTTTTCCGGAATGTCCCTTTCTTCTAAAATCGTGTAATCCACATCTTTCAGCTTTTTTTTCTCTTTTTGGGATGATGCACAGCCGGAAAACAGGGCTAATGCCAGTGCGGTCAGTATAATGACGAGCAGGGAAAGAAGAACAGGCTGTTTCTGTATATGTGTAGTGTTCGTTTGAATTTTGATTCGTGGATGAATATGCATAATTTTGACTGCCGAAGTTTTCTTGTTTCTATTTTATGAAGGGAACCTGGCCAGTATACGGATATTTAAAAGAAAAACGAAAAGGTATTGCATGAATGGAAATTATTTCATATAATGAAACAATCAAAAACAGTCTGACACATTACGGGTGACAGTTGAATAGGGGGAGATCATGATTCGTACTATTTTGATTCTGGTTTTTTTAATCCTGTTTTTTTTCGTAGGTATTCTGATTTGGGGAATTACATGGATCATCGGACGTTTTAATCCATACAGGCAGGATATTATTTGCTTGCGCAGCGTACAGCTGGCGTTTAAAGTAGTTTTGCTGATTTCCGGTGTAAAGGTTGAGGTGTACGGAGAAGAGCACGTGCCAAAAGGAGAGGCAGTGCTATATATAGGAAATCACCGCAGTCTGTATGACACAGTGATTACTTACGCAAGATGTCCGGGACTGACCGGGTATGTGGCCAAAGACAGTATGTTAAAAATCCCTTTTCTAAGAATATGGATGAAGCGGCTGCATTGTCTGTTTTTAAATCGTACAGATATTAAGGCTGGCATGAAGATGATACTTACCGGAATAGATCAGATAAAAAATGGAATATCGATGTGTATATTTCCGGAAGGAACGAGAAGCTTATCTGAAAGTGAAACAGAGATGCTGCCATTTAAGGAAGGCAGTTTTAAAATGGCGGAAAAAACAGGATGTGCAATTATTCCAATGGCAATGATTCACACAGCAGATATTTTTGAAAAGCATATCCCGTTTGTAAGGCGCACACGCGTCATATTAACTTATGGGGAGCCAATTTATGTGAAGGAGCTGGATAAAGAACAAAAGAAGCATCTCGGAAGCTACGTGCAGGGGATTATACGTGAAATGTTGGAAGAAGAGCTTAACAGAAATCAGGCATCTGCATAAGGCGCAGCATAAAATAAGAGCTATCTGCATTAAAAAGGGACAGACGATGGAATATTGCTAGAGCGTGTTTGAAAAATCATTCCCGCGATCTACGCTCCCCACTTTGCGGAGAATTCATCCCAAATTTAGTCAACATAGCCCACTATGACTCCTAAATTTGGGATAAATTCTCCACAAACTGTGAAGCACATCTCACAGAAAGCATTTTTCAAACACGCTCTAGTGATAATAAAAACAATATTCAAATGGCTGTCTCTTTTTAATGCTGGCGGCCATTAGGCATTACATTGTAATTATTTCTTCAACAACCTCAGAAAATTCCATAAAATGAGATGCTTTTACGAGTACGGAATCGCCTTGCCGTAGAAAAGGAAGCAGTTCTTTTAACATTTCGTCTCGCGTTGCGAATGTATGCACCTCGCAGCTTGGATTGTGTTCCTGTACCGCCCGTGAAAGTTCGTATACGAGTGTGCCTGCGCAAAATAAAATATCAATCCCTTTTTCTGCAAGATGGATTCCGACTTCATAATGAAGTTCCCGTTCGTTTTCCCCAAGGTCGCCCATGTCGCCCAGAACGGCAACCGTTCGCCCAAGTGCGGTAGCAAGCACATCAATAGAGGCTTTCATAGAAAGCGGATTTGCGTTATAGCAATCATCAATGACAGTCAACATTCCTGTTTCAATCAAATTTGTCCGTCCATCAATCGTACGCGCTGTCTCAATGCCTGCTCTGATTTCTTCGTTCGTAAGGCCAAGCTGTTTGCCGACAGCTGTTGCGGCCAATGCATTGTAGACATTGTGTGTGCCTGGTATCGGAATTCTTGCGATAAAGCATTCATCTGCAATGTGAATCTTAAGCTGTATTCCTTTTAGGCCCAGATTGATAATATCAGTTGCATAAATGGATTTGCTGCCATATACGGCGGTTTGTGGTTTTTTAGTATTGATGCCATAAAATATCGGAAGCCTTCCCTGCACTTGTTCCAGCGTACTTAGCAGGTCGTCATCTCCGTTTAATATTACGGCAGCATGATCGCGAAGATGATCGAACATTTCCGTCTTTGCTTTTAATATCCCTTCTCTGGAGCCAAGCGTTTTTAAATGAGAAAGGCCGATGTTCGTAAGTACGGCAATATCCGGACGCGCTGCAGACGCCAGCCGATGCATTTCTCCAAAATCAGAAATGCCCATTTCTAAAACGGCAACCTGATGTTCTTCGCGAATTTTAAAAATCGTTAGTGGAAGACCAATTTCATTGTTAAAATTACCTTCTGTTTTATGCACTTTGTATTTTTGAGACAATACCGAGGCAATAATTTCCTTTGTGCTTGTTTTGCCGACGCTTCCACTGATGCCGATCACTTTCAGATCCAGTCTGCTTAAATAAAACGCGGCAAGATCCATTAATGCCTGTCTGGTGGAATTTACCAGAATATATGGTTTCGTAATCGTTAACGGTTGTTCGGATACAACGGCCAGCGCTCCATCTGCATAGACCTGTTCAATATATTCATGACCATCTGTGCGTTCGCCCTTGATTGCGACGAATACATAATCTTCCTGCACCATGCGGCTGTCGATAACGATACCTTGCGCATTTAAAAACTGAAGAGTATTTGCTCCGATTAATTGTCCGTGGCAGGCTTTTGCCATTGCGTCTAATGTCATATCTTTCATTTGCTGTGTACCCCTTACTGATAGTTTTGTAAAGAAATCTGTATAAGCCGCTCGCAGAGATCTTCAAATTCGATGCCAATAGCACGCGCTTCTTGCGGTAAAAGACTGGTTGGCGTCATCCCTGGCAGTGTATTTGCTTCCAGACAAAAAATTTGTCCCTGTTCACTTAGCATGAAATCCACGCGGCAATAAGTGTCCAGTCCAAGCGCTTTTGCTGCTGCGACAGCGTAATGCTGTATCTGTTCGGCAATGTCAGAAGGAAGATTTGCCGGACATGTTTCAATCGTGCTTCCTGCCTTGTATTTGTTTTTATAATCATAAAAACCTTCCAGTGGAGCTATTTCAATGACTGGAAGCGCCTTTGATAAGATCACAGCGACAGAGAATTCACGGCCTTTGATGTATTCTTCCAGAATAACTTCATCTTCCAGACAGAACGCTTCGTTGAGCGCTGCTTCGTATTCCTGCGGGGTATGTATGATGGAAATACCGACACTGGAACCGCCGCAGCATGGTTTTACGATGCATGGCAGTGATAATTTGGTTTCACTAAAATTTTTGATGCGTTCCGTTTTTTTCATGGAGATGCCTTGTGGAGTCGGAATGTTGTGCTCTGCAAAAAAATGTTTGCTCAGTCTTTTGTTCATTGCGATGGCGCTGCTTAAATAATTGCTGCCGGTATAGCGGATGCCAAACAGATCAAAAGCTGCCTGAATTCTGCCGTCTTCTCCGTTTTCTCCGTGTAGGGCTAAAAATACTATGTCTGCCATCTGACATAAGGTGATGACATTTGGACCGAAAAAGCAATCGGACTGGTCTTCCCGCATAGCTTTTACTTTCGCGAGATCAGGAGCCGTTTCCGGGACACCGGATATTTGTACGGCAGACTTTGAAGCTGCTTCAAAAATGTTTGTCAAATCATCACCGGCTTTTCCATAGCCCATATATACGTCCAGCAGCAGCGCCTTGTGGCCTTTACGTCTAAGCGCTGCGCTTACCATACTGCCGGTTGCAAGAGATACATCCCGTTCCGTACTCAGCCCGCCAGCTAAAACGACAATTTTCATAATAATTTCCTTTCTTTTTGATATGAATTCTGTTTGTATTATAGTAAACTATTTATTCGGTCATGACAATAAAAACATCAATATTATAATAAAAAATAAATGAGCAGCAGTCAGGAACTGTTCAGATAAGCTGTTCTGCCACAAGCAGACGTTACTGTTTAACAAGATGGAGTTAACAATAACGAACTGCTTTTGCTGCATAGGAAGTGCCAATAGATCCTTGTTCTTATGAATTTGTCTCTTCGCAATATAGCAAAAAATCCTGTTCCATGATTTCTTCTATCGATTGTTTCATATCGATTTGCCTGCTCCAGCGGAAGATATGTCTGCCTAAAGAATACATGGAATTTGCTTCTTGTTTATTTCCAAATTTCATTCTAAGAATAGACAGCTGTGTTAGCAGTTCCGGTAAGGCGTAAATGGAACCTGTGCCAAAGCATCTTTTGACTCCCTGCGTTAAGACGTGGTATGCTTCTTTGTAATATCCGGTCTGGCGGAGCATGTTTCCCATATTGCAGCTGATAATTGGAAGAAATTCTTCATAGTTGTCTGCGCTGCACTGGATTTCGTGATATAGTTCATCCCAAATTTGATAAGATACGTTTTGCATACCTAAAGTAAAGTATTCTACTGCTACGTTATTTAAGGTTTTTATATTCAGCTTTTTATCTGCTGAAATTAGAAAATAAAGGTGTTGCATGTGTCTCCTTTCTTGGCGCTTCTTAATGTTATTGTAGTATATTTGTATGGATTCTAAAAGCGTCGGTTTGCAGGATTTTCGCGTCGTATTGTACAGAAAATGTCATTATTCGGCAAAAAATAACAGAAAATGACTTTTTATGACAACGAAATCAGCACAGAAGGAGATGCAGAATGAAATATTGCGCCGGATACAAAATAACGCACAGTTATGCTTGGATATTTTTCAATAACAGACGGCAAAGATCCTCATTGTACCGGATGTTAGCTTTGCCATGTGTTCTTCAAAAAATATCCTGCGCATGACTATGCGTTATTTTAAGTAAGCTGTACCTGTGAACTGTTTGAATACTAATTTTCTGCTTCGATTAATCCGTAATTTCCATCTTTTCTTTTGTATACTACGTTCACTTCATCTGTCTCAGCGTTACGGAATACGAAGAAAGTATGTCCTAATAATTCCATCTCTACACATGCATCCTCAGGAAACATTGGCTTCATTCCAAATTTTTTAGAGCGGATAATTTTTACTTCTTCTTCCTCTGTTTCTTCAGAATCTAAAAATTCCTGTTTAAAGCTTCCGCTGCCCTGTTGCTGGCTGATTAGTTTTTGACGATATTTTTTCAGCTGTGCTTCAATAATTTCTTCAACCAGATCGATCGTTACATACATATCATTGCTTTCTTGCTCTGCCCGGATGATATGTCCTTTAATTGGGATCGTGACTTCCATTTTCTGATAGCGTTTTTTGGTAACACTGAGTGTAACATTCACGATTGTGTCAGGTGTAAAATATTTCTCCAGCCGGGATAGTTTTTCCTCTACTGCAGAGCGCAGACCCTCTGTGATGTCAAGATTTTTGCCGCTGATTGTTATGCGCATATAATCACCCCTCCATTCATTTACTAAAGTTACGAATAACTTTGTACTAATTGTAGCATAAAATGGTAAAATTTCCTAGTAAAATATACAGAATATTTAAAAAATATCCTTTTGACAGTATTTTATGCAGCCAACTGCTGTAAAGAGGCCGCAACAAAGCATCCCAATCAGCACAAGAGCCGTATCGATAGAGAGGTTTGTTACAATATCTGCGCCTTGCGCATATCCAAAAGGAGTCAGGTATGTTAAAAATTCTGCCTGCTCTGAAATATTTGCGATCAGGCTCAGAAAATACATGAAAACGGCAATTCCAAGTCCGATTCCAATACTGCCTTTGCGTAGAAACGCAGAAATCCCGAAGCATAGGCCGGCCAGCTCCAGTTGCAATAGAAAGTAAGCCAGATGCAGCAAGGTAAGTTCTTTCCATGGGATGGCTTCTCCAATAAGTGCAGTGGAAACGACAGTGAGCGCGGATACGATCAGATTGAGCATTATAATTTGTAAAAGTACGGCAATCAGCTTGCCGGTTACGATGTAGATACGTTTTACCGGATGTGTCAGCAGAAATTCTGCAGTATGATCTTTTTCTTCTTTTGAAAGTATGGTTACAGCGCAGAAAGATGCAAAAAAAGCTCCGCCCAGCCCTAAAATATTGCCGCATTCTATTGCGTAGAAGCCAATAAATGAACCAAAGCTGATTTTGTCCATACCGAAAGCTTCGGTAAAACTTCCCATAGAAGAAAAAATATCGTTCATTCCATCCATTTCTCCTTTCATCTCAGGAAACAGAAAAATGCAGACAGCCAGCAAAAAACTGATGGCTGTTGTCCAGATGAAAAAAGACATTTTGCCCTGATGCAGCTCATGTTTTATGATTGTCATATGAAACGCCTCCATTTGTCGTTGTTATTGGTAGTAGTGCATAAAAATTTCTTCCAGATCAGGTTCGGCAATGGTTAAATCCTGGATCGGGTGAGCAGCTAAAAATGACAGAAGTTCATTGATTTCTCCACTATATAAAAAACTAATCCCGTGTTCGGTTTGCTGTAGATTGCGGATGCCATCCAGAAAAAAGTTTTCCATATGCAAAGAATTACGTTGCGTCTGGATATGAACGCGTTTAGCGTTAGTTTTTGACAGCGCCGCGACACTATCGCAGGCGATGATTTTTCCTTCACGGATAATAGCCGCATCGGTACAGTATCGTTGAATCTCGGATAATATATGTGACGAAAGGAAAATGGTCGTTCCCTGTGCATGTTGTTCTTTTAATATGGTGAAAAATTCACGTTGTATTAACGGATCCAGGCCGCTTGTAGGTTCATCTAATATACAAAGCTGCGGGTGGCTTTGCAGTGCGCAGACAATACCTAATTTTTTACGGTTTCCAAAAGAAAGCTGTTCCACTTTTTTTTCGGTGTCAAGGGCAAGTCGATCGCAAAGGATTGAAGCATTACGGCTGCAGTCTGTTTTGCGCAGATTGGCTGAAAGTTTTAAGATATCTTTGACACGCATACCCGGATAGAAAACTGCTTCGGCAGGAAGGTAGCCTGTCTGGGATAACAGCAGACGTTTATCTTTGCAGTCGATGCTGTTTCCTAAGATTTCTGCGCTGCCGCTGTCAGCCCGGAGAAGTCCCAGAAGTGTGTGTATGGTCGTGCTTTTTCCGGCGCCGTTTGGGCCAATAAAGCCGAAAAAAGAGCCTTGCGGTATGGAAAGGCTAATATCAGTGATTCCACGGAACTTTCCATAGGATTTTGTGAGATGGTTGATTTTAATGGCATCTGTTTTTGGTATATTCTTATTTGAAATCAAATGGTTATGCCTCCTTATATAACATGGATTTTTGAATGTATTGCTGTTTTTACGAAATATTATTTGAGATACAGCTGTTTCCAAAAACGGATCATATTCGTAAAATCGTGCTCCATTGTCTGGATCCCCTGCTTGTCTAATGGTGTTTTGCGGAGCATTTCCCACAGATATCCTTCGGATGCCAGATACATTTCACGATACATCATACGGAGGTCAATACCTTCCTTAAATTGCGCAGGGTTCAGATTGGCCAGAGCATCTTTTGCGTCTGCATTTTTGTAGCGGTCATAGCTTTCGTGGATGGCAGGGGCAACAGATGCGTCTTCTTCATAAAAAGCTTTAACTGCAAAGCTGCCCATATCAGGATATTCATACATAATGTGTATTTTTGCCTGCATACCTCTTTGCAGCATTTCAAACAGATTTGTTTGTTCATAACAATGGAAGGCAGTCATATATCTGGTTGTGGTTTGAACACAGTTTTCCCATAAAAACAAGTACAGTTCTCGTTTGTTCCGGAAATAATAAAACAGCAAAGATTTGCTGATTCCGGCATATCGGGCAATTTCAATTACAGGAGACTTTTTATATGTATTCTGTGAGAACACATGGTAGCCGGCATTCAGGATTGCCTGCTGTCGTTCTTTGGGCAGTAAAAAAAATTTCTCGTTCATAAGGGCCTCCTTAGCTGACTGATGCAGTCAGTTATCATTATACACAATTGACCATTTTTGAGAAGACCATTGTTATATTTTTTTAAAATACAAATTGTTGACATTTGTGAAAAAAAGACTATATTAGAGTAAAATGGTCAGTCATTGTATACAATGGCATAAACCTTTATAGGAGCGGTGTAATATGGCGGCAGGTGAGGAAATTTCATATGTATTAATTCGAAAAAATGTAAAGAATATTAATTTGCGTGTAAAACGGGATGGCAGCGTTGTTGTTTCGGCAAATCCATGCGTTCCAAAAAAGTATATTGACCAATTTGTGTGTTCTAAGATTTCATTTATCGAAAAGGCGCAGGCCAGAATGCAGCAAAATGCAAAATATAGCATAAAGCAGCAGTTTATTACCGGAGAACAAATACCATATTTAGGCAGCAGTCTTTGTCTGCAAGTCAACAAAGCTGATATACGGTGTGTTCCTGACTGGATGCAGCAGGTGCAGCAAGGCGATATTACTGATTTTTCCAGAAATGAACGTGGTGAGGCAGTATTTTGTAAAGACGGATATTTATATTTGTATGCAGCGGATGACAGTAATACAGAATATAAGCAGCAGCTTTATGATACATGGCAAAAGATCCAGACAGGCCGTTTGTGCAGACAGATCAGCAAACAGTATTATCCGGTTTTCGAAAAACTGGGAGTTGCCTTTCCGGAGATTAAAATCAGAAAAATGAGTTCACGATGGGGTTCCTGTGTTCCCGGAAGGCAGAAAATAACATTTAACAGCGTGCTTTTGGAAAAACCGTTGGAAAGTATAGAATATGTCGTAGTGCATGAGTTTTCACATTTCATACATCCGAATCATTCACAGGCATTTTATCGGTTTGTAGAGGAAATTTTGCCAGACTGGAAAAGAAGGAAAGAAGGGTTGTGCTAAAATAGCTGCAAATATTGTGCAATTTGATGCAATAATTGTGCAATATAAAAAATATTTTGTATAGGTAGTCAAAATGATGGAAGTGTGCTAAAATAAATATATCTTTTGGGTTAAAGGGACATAAAGGGAAATTGGAGGAAATGGTATGAGCAGCATGAAAAAAGACAAGAGTAATACGAAACAAAATGGAAAGAAGAGGAATGCAGGCGGTTACAGACATAAGACCAGAAAGCTCAGTATTCGGGCAAAAGTGCTTGTGCCCACCGCAGTAATGGTGGCAATTATCTGCTGTTGCATGGCTCTTTTATTTAAATCCAGGATGGAAACCGACATGATTTCTACAGGAGCAGAGATTGCGGTATATGTTGGTAATCTTGCAGAGGACAAAATCAATGGAAATCTGTTGGAAAAGCTGGCTCCGGGCGGAGAAACCTCTGCTTCCTATAAGGCTTTGACAAATGCAATGACAGATACGATTAAAGGATCCGCTGTGAAATATATGTATACACTATATGCAGAAGGCGGAAAGGTATATTATGGAGTGGATCTGGATGCCGATGACAGACAGACGATCGGAACAGAGTTCAGCGAGCCGTATTCCGTATTAAAGCCTGTATTTGAGGACGGTAAAGTAGTAAAAAGCGAAGAAATCGAAAAGGTTAACAAAAAAACGTCTATCATATCTGCGTATGTGCCGGTGTATAATAATAAAATGAAAATTGTCGGAGCAATCGGGTGCGATTATGAGGCCAGCAGCATTGTAGCGGCGGTAAATGAAACGATGAGAAATGTTGTAATCATCGGCATTATCTTCTTTTTGGTGGCAGTTGTCCTTTTCAGCATTATTATCAGTAGAATTACCAGAAATTTATGGAATGTGGATGACAGGATTTATGATATTGTCAACAGCAACGGAGATCTGACACAGACTGTGCAGATACGTACCGGAGATGAGATTGAGTCAATTGCAGGGCATGTCAATGAGCTGCTCGCTTATATGCGTCAGATTATGATTAGTATTTCAGATAACTCGAATCATTTGAATGAATCTTCTCAAAATGTAGTATCGCATTTGAAAGATACACAGTCCAGTGTTTCCGAAGTATCGACGACAATGGAAGAGATGACGGCAACGATGGAGGAGACGACTTCATCTTTGAATCGGATTAATGAGTCCGTAAATGAAGTTTTTCAGTTTATTGAGCAGATTAATGATCGATCCAAAGACGGAGGAGCTTTGTCTGATGAGATAAAAGAGAGCGCTCAAAAGATCCAGACAAATGCCATTTCTGAGCAAACGGCAGCGAAACAGCGTACACAGGAAATTACCGAGAGTGTATATGCAAGAATTGAACAGTCAAAAGCAGTGGAAAAAATTGGCGAATTGACGACAAATATTATCAATATTACCGACCAGACAAATCTGCTTGCGTTGAACGCAAGTATTGAAGCAGCAAGAGCAGGCGAGGCAGGGAAAGGATTTGCGGTTGTTGCGGATGAGATAGGAAAGTTAGCTGCAGATTCAGCTTCGGCTGCAGAACAGATACAAGATGTGAGTACGATTGTAATAAAAGCAGTGAATGCACTGGCTGATGAAGCATCCCGTATGGTTAAATTTGTAGAAGATGTCGCTATGAAAGGCTATTCTGACCTTGTTCAGACAAGCGAAGAGTATCATGAAGAATCTGGAAAGATTAATGATATGATGCAAGTATTCAGTGACCAGGCGCAGCAGCTGCAAAACAATATGGATGAGATTCGTCAGGTGATGGAATCTGTCAATCATTCGGTAGAAGAGAGTGCGCTTGGCGTCAGCCGGATTTCAGAGATGTCATCGAATATCAATGATAATGTGAAAGATATCGAAGAATTGGCAGATACGAATATGGGCATTGCGAATATGTTGGATATCGAGGTTAATAAGTTCCGTTTAGAGTAAATACATAAAAAATGAAACAATCGGGTTTTGCCTGAAAGGGATTCAGCCTTTTATCTTTGATGAAAGGCTGGATTTTTCATAATTCTGCATTGACTTTTCCTGAAATTCAATTTATGATAAGAGCATGAAAGGAATTGTTCGGAGGTGGCAGTTTGAAAATATCAGAATTAAAAAAAGGACAAAAAGTGACAATCCGTTGTAAGCATAAAACACTGTTGGTAGATATGGAGGCGCATGTGGCAGGAGTGCGTTCTGAGGTAGTATTGCTGGAACTGATCCGCCATGATGGACAGGTTGTAGATTTTTCCAGCCCGCATGTACAGATTATAACGATTTATGAAGACGGTCTGGATATGCCAAAGGCGTGGACAAACTGCAGAATACAAAGAAGAACCGTAGATGGAAAACAGTATCATGCACTTGCGGCCCCGAAGACAAGTGTAAAAGTAAACCGGCGCAAAGTAGCAAGAATTGTGCTGAATAAACCGGGAAAGCTAAAAATCAGCAATGTGCCGGATGCGGTTGATATTATGATTCATGATCTTTGTGTGAACGGAATAGGCTTTGAATGTCCTTTGAAAATCGAAGAGCAGGATATTCGTCATTTGTATATCCAGTTTTTGGATGAAGACCGTGAAGATGAAGAAGAGATTAAAGTCGAAGCCAGAGGTGTTTGGAAAAAGGAAATACCGGGAGGCGGATTTTTTTATGGCTGTCGGTTAGTAAATGCGGAAGAAAATCTGGGATATTATATAGCACAAAAGATGCGTACAGATTCCTAATTTATTATTTAATAAAAAACAAAAGAAAAGGCGCCAACAATTTAGAATTTTAAATTGCTGACGCCTTTTAGACTGATATATCCATGGGTTTATGCCATGCCTTTCTTTAAAAATTTTTCACAACGATATCTTAAATGAGGAATGAAATGTTGTTTTTTTATTTTTGTATGTCTTCAGTTTAGTCCATTCAATATCCATGTATGTTTTCCTTGAATGCGTTTGATCTGGATTCATATATGAATGTACCCGACTGAATCTCCGACCACTTTACAGTGTTGTCTTCACGGTATCTTCTGCATATTATGAAACTAATCTGAAAACGTTCTGATGTTTTGAATCATGCATTGGAGTTTACCCCGCTTTCTTTAGACTTAAAATAAACTGGTGGATTTAAGCTATACTATCCATTGGATTGTCCCCGCTTTCTTTTGCTTCAAATCATGTAGACAGAAATCTTTATTTAGAGAATCGTTCCCATTGGTATGTACCCCACTTTCATTCAATATTACAGCTTGTGTATATTAATAAAAATCCGGGTTTAAACTGCCGTTTTCATCGGTCCGTACCCCACTTTCTTATGATTTTCCATCACAATCTTAATTCAAAGGATTCCGGGTTTAAGTTGTTACCTCCATTGGACTGTCCTCGCTTTCATTTAATCTACAAAAACAAACAAGGCTTAAATGACTCTCTCCATTGGTCTGTTCTCCGTTTCGTTAGATTATAAATACACGGTGTGTAAGATCATTATGTAATCATTGGACCATACCTCATTTCTTAAAATATTAGGTGTTTCGATACTTATGCTGGTGGACTCACCCCTCTCTGCACTGTACACTCCGCTTCTTCTGTCAAAGCTTTGCGAAATCAAAGCCTGATATAAATATTTTACTGCTGTTGAAAATTTGCTATGAAATGAACTCTTAGTCAAACTCTGCTTATTTACACTTGTTGGAATAGTTCCTAAATTCTCATCAGATGTATCGTAGAGAATAATAAAAGCTGACTATTTATTCGGAATCATTGTAAATTGTAAGAGTGTAGCAGCTGTTTTTTATTTTGTTGTTTCGTTTGTTTTTTGTTGTGATTATAATATCAAACAAATAAGGATTTGTCAACAATAAATTAGAAAAAAAATAAAAAAAATATTAGTAAGCAGATTTAAAAATAAATTATATAAAATAATCAGACAATTGAAACAATTAAAATATAATTTCAGATTGCAGTGAATGTATATAGGATATATGGAAAGAATAAAATATCAGGTATGGATTGAGAAGTATCACAGTTAATAAAATATTCACAAATAGTTCATTGTATTATCTATTGTTTCAATATTCAAGTAGTGCTATAATAGAACCAATTTTGTGATGCATGATAAGTATACGATAACGATAGGAGATTATATGGGAGCATTTGAAAAAATATTCGGAACTCATAGTGAACGTGAGTTGAAAAGAATAAAACCACTGGTAGATAAGATTGAAGATTTGCGTCCAACGATGCAGGGGCTTTCAGATGAAGAGTTAAAAGCGAAAACAGCAGAATTTAAAAAACGTCTGGAAGCGGGCGAAACGATGGATGATATTTTGGTGGAAGCATTTGCCGTAGTCAGAGAGGCATCCTGGCGCGTGCTTCATATGGAGCCGTTCCGTGTACAGTTGATAGGCGGTATTATTTTGCATCAAGGGCGTATTGCTGAGATGAAAACCGGTGAAGGTAAGACGCTTGTAGCGACTATGCCTGCTTATCTGAATGCGTTAGAAGGCAAAGGAGTTCACATTGTAACCGTAAATGATTATCTGGCACAGCGTGATGCGGATGAAATGGGCCAGGTGCATGAGTTTCTTGGCCTGAAAGTTGGATGTATTTTAAATAGTATGGACAATGATGAGCGTCGGGAAGCCTATGCCTGTGATATTACGTATGTGACAAACAACGAGCTGGGATTTGATTATTTAAGAGATAATATGGTCATTTATAAAGAACAGCTGGTACAAAGGGAGCTGCATTATGCAATTGTGGATGAGGTAGACTCCATTCTGATTGATGAGGCGCGTACACCATTGATTATTTCAGGACAGAGCGGCAAATCCACAAAACTGTATGAGGCTTGTGATATTCTTGCGAAGCAGTTAAAACGTGGCCAGGGTGACGGCGAATTTACGAAAATGGATGCCATTATGGGCGTTGAAAAGGAAGAAGACGGAGATTTTATTGTCAATGAAAAGGACAAGGTCGTTAACCTGACTGCAGAAGGTGTAAAAAGAGTAGAGAAATTTTTTAATATAGAAAATCTGGCGGATGCCGAAAATCTGGAAATCCAGCACAACATTATTCTGGCGTTGCGTGCGCATAATCTGATGTTTCGTGATAAAGATTATGTTGTCAAAGACGATGAAGTGCTGATCGTAGATGAATTTACCGGGCGCATTATGCCGGGAAGGCGTTACTCAGATGGACTTCATCAGGCAATTGAAGCGAAAGAGCATGTAAAAGTTAAACGCGAGAGCCGTACGCTTGCAACGATTACATTCCAGAACTTTTTTAATAAATTTGAAAAGAAAGCGGGGATGACTGGTACCGCACTGACAGAAGAGCAGGAGTTCCGCGATATATATGGAATGGACGTTATCGAAATCCCGACAAATAAGCCGGTAGTTCGTGTGGACCATCAGGATGCGGTATATAAGACACAGAAAGAAAAGTTTCGTGCGGTTTGTGACGATGTGGAAGCAAGTCATGAAAAGGGACAGCCGGTACTGGTTGGTACAGTTACGATTGAGATCTCAGAACTGTTGGATAAAATGCTCAGCCGCAGAGGCATTAAGCATCAGGTATTGAATGCAAAGTTTCACGAAATGGAAGCTGAGATTGTCAGTCATGCCGGCGAGCATGGAGCGGTTACCATTGCGACAAATATGGCCGGACGTGGTACGGATATTAAGCTGGACGAGGAAGCGAGAAAAGCCGGCGGACTTAAAATTATCGGTACAGAGCGTCATGAATCCAGACGTATTGATAATCAGCTGCGTGGACGTTCGGGCCGTCAGGGTGATCCGGGCGAGTCCAA
Source organism: uncultured Eubacterium sp. (assembly GCA_910584595.1). GTDB lineage: Bacteria > Bacillota > Clostridia > Lachnospirales > Lachnospiraceae > Eubacterium_J. The sequence continues at coordinate 1,162 of CAJUBQ010000073.1, read as the reverse complement.
GTTCTATATTTCTCTGGAAGATGATTTAATGCGTTTGTTTGGTTCCGAAAAACTGATGGATATTTTTAGTGCGCTTGGTGTGCCGGAAGGCGAAGAGATCCAGCATAAGATGCTTACAAATGCAATTGAAAAAGCTCAGAAAAAGATTGAAGGAAATAACTTTGGCATTCGTAAAAACCTGCTGGAATACGATCAGGTTATGAACGATCAGAGAGAAATTGTATATGAAGAGCGTATGAAAGTATTAAATGGAGAAAACATGCGCGATTCTATTTATAAAATGATTGTAGATTTTGTAGAAGCTACCGTTGACACCTGTCTTTCAGACGATGTAAACCGGGAAGAATGGGATTTGGAAGAGTTAAACCAGCTGCTTGTTCCGGTCATTCCTTTGGAACCTTTAACAGAGGAAAATATGCAAGACTGCAAGAACAGTAAAGAAGTCAAACATAAATTAAAAGAGCAGGCAGTCAAATTATATGAAGAAAAAGAAGCGGAATTTCCGGAGCCGGAAGCAATCCGTGAGTTGGAACGTGTCATTTTATTAAAAGTCATCGACAGAAAATGGATGGCTCATCTGGACGATATGGATCAGCTGCGGCAGGGCATCGGGCTGCAGGCTTATGGCCAGAGAGACCCGCTTGTAGAATATAAGCTGATGGGCTTCGAGATGTTTGACGGAATGACGCAGAATATGCGTGAAGATACTCTGCGGCTGATGTACCATGTAAGAATGGAAGAAAAAGTCGAACGTGAGGAAGTAGCAAAGGTAACAGGAACAAATAAAGATGACTCGGCTGCAGCGAAACCAAAAACAAGAGAAAGCAAGAAAGTCTATCCGAATGATCCATGTCCTTGTGGAAGCGGAAAGAAGTATAAGCATTGCTGTATGAATAAAATTTAATTTGAAGTTTTCGCCGGATTTCGGATTTTTATGGCAGAATGACAGAGATTCTTTGAGGAAAGAGCTGTCATTCTGTTTTTATAATGAATAAAACCTTTTTGCAATGTTTTTCAATATAATGTTGCGTATTGGCTATTTGGACGCCGGGAGAGGGGAGCTGTCCGGTCTGCTTGTTCCTGTTCCAGAATGTAAGAAGCTCTAAGCATTCTGCGTTTCATCTATGGCAACCGGACGGTCGCAGCGCCTAGTTCGCCCTGG
>CAJUBQ010000072.1 GCA_910584595.1 uncultured Eubacterium sp. | reverse complement strand
CAAAATATTAACTTGAACTGACACGAGTTTAATTTAAAATCATTTATTTTAACCCGTTAAGAGAGTTTATTTTGTCGTACTCTTGTCGTACCATACTGTCTTTAAGTCCGCAAACCCTTGATTTTACTGGTCTTTTCCGCCAAGCGTTTTCATCGTCGGGATTGTTAGTATGTCTCTTTCAGAAAGTCTATGATACTCTACAAATCCCTATATATCAACAGACTCACACAATCCGGTCATTACATATTTCTATCTAACCCCGTACAAATCTCCGCACGATTGGTACAAAATTGGTACAGGATTGGTACAAGATACAATAGATGACAATCATGCCATCACTTCCTTTAGGGCTTCAACCGTTGACAGCTCTTCTTCTATTTCCTCATCTGTCATTTCAATATAGGGTATTCCCAGTTTTCCATATAAAACAATCAAATCTATTTTATATATCCCAAGAATTTCTGCAGCCCTTCCATGCGAAATAATTCCATCATGTACATATGGATACAGCATCATCGCATTCTGTTTTAGCTGTTCTTCCTTATTTGCCGACAATACGAGATGCCATTTCTTCCGACATTTCTACATTAAATACTGCCATAACATCTGCTCCTTTCAGCATTTTGCTTTGGCGATTATTTTCGTAACTTCTTTACCTCGTCAGGTTAGCAGTTCAAAACAATCAAAATATATATGCAGTTTCTTCTACCGTTCCTTCCAGTATCCCATTATTTCTCTTTCCGCAATTTCCTGAGATAAATGAAACTGCTTCGAAATTTTATTAGCAATCTCTGAAAATGAAAAACAATTCCATTTTTATGTATTTCTATTTAACTCTGTACAAATTTCCATACGATTGATACAAAAATGCCTTATTCTCCCCAGTAGTCAATCGTTTCCTGTGATGTTGTCACTATCCCAAACATCTGCCGCATGAAATCTTCTTTTTCATTAAAAATTTCCAATATCAAAATCATTTCATCCGTAATGCGGTATATGAAATAATTCTGCTCTATGAACAACATATAATAGTCACAGTCTAAACCATACTTTGCCTGCATAGATACTCCCATGTCAGGAAACTTTTTTAATTCAGCCAGTGTTTTTGAAATATGAGCAGAAAACCTGTCAGACCTTTCCTTTCCATAGTTATCTTTGATACTCTTTTTAATTGCTTTCCGTTTCAACAAGGCAATTTCAGAATAAACAATCTTTCTCTGTATCATATTTTAGCCAGTTCTTTCTCCACTTCTTCTTCAGAAAAGAAACCATGTTCCCGGATTGATTTTTCTGCTGCATCCATTTTCCCCATAAAAACCTTAAATGCACTGTCTTTCAGATTATCGGCATCAGCCAATTGCTCTACAAAGCTTTCCGCCATTCTATAGCTTTCCTGTGGAAGCAGGTCTATTTTTCTTGCAGGCTCTGCTGTTATCATATATTCCACCTCTCATTTCCCATATCAGACGCTATTGTATCATTCGATATAAACAATTTGCAAAATTTCAAATCTCCCATTAGTATTATACCCCTTATAACCCCATTTGTACAATTAATTTTTCATAACCATACCCCGGAGCATCTGATTTTCTATACTCGCGAATGTTAAGTTTTTCCGGATTCATCTCCCGTATATACCTGTGAACGCCAATGCATCTGAAAAACTTTTTCGCCGTGGGTATAATAAGATGAGAGGGATTACTCCCCCTCATCTTCTGTTTCATAACCAGTTCTTTTTTCCATTCTAATTTCTGCTGCTTCATCCTTTCTTCAAAATTTCCAAATTCCCTTTGTTTCAGCTCTTTAGTGGCTGCCGCGTAAATGTCTAATGTAACATCGCTGCTGCTGTGTCCGCATAATTCCTGAATGACCTTAATATTCACTACGGCTTCTGCCAGCTTTGATGCTAAATCATGCAAAATTATAAAAACTGTCTGCCATACTGTTCTAAATATGCTTTTGCCTTTTCATATGGAACGCCAGTTTTCTTCTGTAGTCTTTCAATAATAACATCATCAGAAAGACCATCTTCCTGTCCTAGTTCAATGATCATTCTGATTTTTGTTTCATTTTTGATTTGATTTTTGATTTTATCAATTTCCGGTTCCATGATTTCAAGTAATGCCTGGCACATATTCTTATCCCTCCTCAATTCTTTTATTATTTCCCAGTTTGCCCTGATACTTACCTCAAGCACAGAATCTGCAAGCTCTTTATCTAATTTTAGTTTCAGCCTTTCAATGTTTTCAAGCAGATCTTTCATTTCCTGTTCCCGCATCTGGCCTGACAAAGCTCTAAGCCAGACATGTGATTTTTTATCCAGTTCACTGCCCACAATGATCTGTGTTGGGAATAAAACGGAACCCATCACATAATATATTCCACTATATGGATTTGTTATCTTAATATTATGGCTTTTGAAATACGTAAACAACCCTGCAGGTTTTATTTCCCGAAATATTGACACTGTAATATCATCCGCTTTCCGTTCATCCACAGTCTTCCCATAAGATTTGTACAGGCTGGCATATGCGCCTGCTTTGTAAAACATATCAATATCCAGAGAATCTTCCGGTGATTTATATTCTATAATATTATTGCCTCGAAATAATTTCCCTATTTCATTAACAATCTGGCTGTCCTTATCCTTCTTAATAATAAGAAGATCAACCTCTAATGGTTTTGTATTCAGGTTATATTCTTTATTATATTCCAAATTCTTTCTGTTTTCACGCAGTTCCAAATCCATCGCTGCTGCAAATGCCGGATGCCATTGAATTATTTTATCATTCATCAGCAAAACCCTTCCTTTTTTTCAATTACTTCATCATAATATCTGCCTGTATTATACCTTATAAAATACGCTTTGTACAATTAGTTTTTTATAACAGTAACCACATTTCCTGCTCTCTATAATAAAACGGGAGGGATCACTCCCCCTCGTTTTTTGTTTCATGGTCTATATCTAATGCCTGTTCCCATTCCTTTTTCTGCTGTTTCATCTTTTCCTCAAAGTTACCAAATTCCCTTTGTTTCAGCTCTTTAGTGACTGTAGTGTAAATATCCAGGGTAACATCACTGCTGCTGTGTCCACAAAGTTCCTGTATAACTTTAATATTTACCCCAGCTTCCACCAGCCTTGTCGTAAATGTATGGCGGAGGGAATGGCAAGAAAATTTTGGTAAAAGCACAGGTTTTCTCTTCCCTTTTGATAACTGCATGTCATTACAATCCCTTATAATCCTGCGTAAAGCTTTATTTAAAGTCCCCTGATGCTGCAGGTTTCCAAAACGGTTGATAAATATAAAATCCGTGTATCCATCAACCGTTACCTTACACTTCATATTATTATACTCCTGATAAGCTTTCTCCTGTTGGAATGCCTCCTTTACATTTTCAAGCATCGGAATCTGTCTTTCCCCTGCTTTGGTTTTTGGAGTGTGAATATTAAAATAACATCCATTTACCGCATGGTTATAATATACAAGTGTATGGTTAACACTGATCATCCCACTTTCAATGTCTATGTCGTTCCAGCGCAGTCCGCAGATTTCACCTACACGCATACCAGTACCTATCATAATTGTAAATATCGGATACCAGTGGTGGTATTGTGTCTTTTCTGATGAAAGAAAGCTCAGAAACAATTCCTGCTCCGGGACAGTCAGGCCTCTTTTATGGCTGTCATCAAAATGATGCGTCTGCTTTAACTCTTTTAAAAGGTTATCAGAAACATTATTCCGTACATAATTGTCTTCAACTGCTAATTGCAGAACCTGATGTAAAACAGTATGTATATTGTCTATTGTAGCTATTTTAAGACCCCTTTCATCTGCCAGCGTATTATAAAAACGCTTGACATCCGACCTCTTTAGCTTACGTATAAGCAGCTTTCCGATATCTTCTGCCACAAACTGTTTATACATATAGCAGTAATTCTGGAAAGTATTGTCTTTCAGCCCTTTTTTCAGGCTTTTCCATAACTCAAATAAGTCATTGACAGTAACATTTTGTGAATCGGCCCGGATACCGTCTGATGTATCCCTCTGGATTTCTTCTTCTTTTTCCCTTAATTCTTCCAGTGTACTTGTCGTAACACTGTGGCGTTTCCCGTCTCTTGATGTCCAGCGGTATGTATAATAACCGTCTGCACGTTCTGTTTCCCCGGTTTTCAGCAGCCTGTGTTTTTTGTCATAACGTTTTCCCATAAATACTCCTTTCAAAGAAAGCTGTGGAAAATAATTCCCACAGCCTTTACTTTTTAGATTGAATAAGACTTCTCCAAATACTCTTCAAGTTTCGCCCTCTTAAAAAGCCTCTTTGACCCATTCCAAATAATAAAACTACAATCTTCTTTATTACTGATTTCACGTAGTTTATTTATGCCTATGCCTGTATAGCTTGCCGCTTCTTCCAATGTCAGCAGCACCTTCTCCCAAATAGGAACCCTCTCTGCCATATTTCCACCTCCTTTGAATAGAATATATAACTACAAATTCAAGATATACGGTTTCAATATCTAAATTAAAATATCCCATAATCTCATGAATTAAAAATTGATATTGATGTGTATAGCATATTATTCAGATTCTATTTCTTCTGAATTCCAAATAAAATCAACCACTTCCCAAGCCTTCAATTTTCTTCTAATTTTGTAGTTTAGATTTCTCTTCTGCAATATTTTATTCATTAAATTAATTCCGTAAGTACGTTCTCTGTTCTTGTCCTCACGGGGAAATGCAGCATCATGCAATCGGGTAAATTCTTTTTTAAACTGATCTTTTTCATCCACTTGCTTTTTATTATCAGCATAAATCTTAAGAAATTCCAAGAAATCTTTTTCTGCTTCTTTTTGCTCACACAATGTAATGTCACCATCTATACAGTACTCCTTGCCAAACCAGGAAAACTGATGCTCCAAATACTTTTGACCCGGAAGTTTTTTTATTTCCAATCCAGATGCTTTAATTTCTTTCTGCTCCTCTAACATTTCCTGACAAATATATTCGTACATGGAAAGGTACTTTTCAAGTAAATTTCTCGCAATTGCGTTAAGAAATAATCGCTCTGGCTCCTCCTGTGGCCTGCCAAACCAGTGTTTTGCATTTTTCCAGTCGGTTTCACTGCCATTATAATACTTAGAAAGAAACCTGTATTTGTCATATGTTTTAGAACAAAATGGATCATTTAAATCCCCATACGCCAGATCAAAATCATGATAAGCTTTTCGTTGTTCTTTTAAATCACAGATTCTGTCTGTCACGTATTTTTCGTCAAACCTCTTGAGGTACAGAGTTTTGGAATCGTTACTTCCATTTTTTCTGGCCCTGCCTACCATCTGCAAACATTTTTCTTTTGACATATCTGATACGACAATATGGTCGATTCCTGTAAGATTGACTCCGTTGTCCAAAACAGAAGTTGTAATTAGCACCTGAATGCCTTTCACAAGTTTTTCTTCTTGAACAATCAATTTATAAATCTCATCATTTTTACTGTCTGCACTGACAGCATATACTTTTCCTGCTTTAGAATCATCATTCTGTAAAGAAATACCAATTTTTTCCCCCTTTTCCTCCAGTTCATCCTTCACTCTCTGGCACTTTGCCTTGTCGTCAATAAAAATTAACCATTTTTCCGCCCTGTTCACACCTTTAATGATGTCATCATAAAGCTCCCGGATCTCTGAATAAGTCTTCACATTCAGATAACTGTAGTCACGCTGAAAATGATAAAAAACGGGTTGGTATTTCTCGCATTCGCAAATAGCTTTCAGACATTCGTATGGCGTTGCAGTCATGTAAATACGTATTGCCTTTTTAAACATAACTACAATAGAAGACAGTATTTCCTGCGTGTACGGATTGAACATGGCATCGGATGTGAAAAAATGTGCTTCGTCACAGATCACAAAAATGTAACCTGACCGTTTCTTTTTCTGCACAATCTCTAAATATTTCCTTTTATTCAACAATCCTTGGTACGTCATAACATCCGCTGCATCATTATAGGAGTATATTTTTTCTCCGTCGTCTTCTGCATTAGCACTATCTTGCCCTCTGATATGTCTGCTTATCTGGCGTTTCAAAGCCAAACGGTTACTAAGAATTAAAATTCTGAACTTAGTTTTATTTTTATAATTCAGGTCTTCAAGATATGGAATTAGAAAATTTTCGATGAAATAATTTTTCCCTTGTCCCGTCTGTGCTGAAAGAAACACTGGCTGTTTCGGCTCCCATCTATTAGGAACGTTTTTCTCAATCCTATAGTCGAAATCAAGCTGTACCTTGTAATGATCACCAATACCTTCAGCAACGCTTTTCCCTCCACATTCTAACTGCGTAACGTAGTGTTTCCACATGATGCATCCATTCTGTAATCCTACCCAGTCGTATGACAGGAATCCGGCGCTGTGTCTATTATCGACGGCCTCTGTTGGGATACTTTCTTTTATAATGTGCCCGTCAATCTCAACCACCTTAGCCCGGATGGTCTTACTGGTTTTATTCGCCTCCCCCCTTCTCGAAAGTAGTGTATTTTGATTTCTATCCGGACTATCAAAATCGGGGTCTCTGGAATGATTTTTCTTAAACTGAATAAATTCAATTAAGCATTCACAAGGATAAAAATTGCAATATGTACAACAATCAAGTCCATTTCTAACTGCTTCTTCATTTTTTTCTAGCCTTTTCCAATTACCTTCAATCATCTTCCGCCTCCTGACCTATGTAAAATTCTGTCCATTATTTTTCAAAATGTGAAATGTGAAAGACAGTATAAATAAAATTCCCATTTCACAATTTTCAGAACCGTTGATAAAAATGCTAATTTGTGATAAACTCTAATCATTTAAATCAACTAGAAAAATCTTACAGCTAAAAAGAAAATTATGTAATTGATACGGGCTTGCAGCCTGCTTGCAAATTTGGAGGATAAATAATGGAGCGGTTATGTTTTGGAACATTTATAGATGTATTAGTAACTGGAATATCAAAAAGATTTCATAAAACGCCATTTGTAACAGCTATTATTCAAACAGTTGATCCTAAAACTACGTATGTTGATATTAATAACAAAGATAAATCATTTAACGATGCTGGATATAGGTCGCTCAATCATCTATACAAATGTACTGGTGATTTTTCATCACAATATACAGATGTACTCAAAATGGCTTCTAAAGCAGATGCTGAAATGGTATGTCAAAAGTTTGAACAAGATATAGTTCCATGTATTGATTTAGACAAATACGCACTGATTGTTCTTGCCCTTTGTGGTATTATAGAAAAAGATCCTACCCTGGATAATAGGAAAAATGGGGAAAATGCCAATAAATTTAAGCAATATGTTGGCAAAGATGTAAAATCTCTGCTAGATAATACTGAATTTATCCTTTCTGAATTTTTATCAGGTGTTTTTCTTTATACTATCAATGGAGCAAAAAACAATGATGGAAAAGAATGGCTTGACTCTATAACAAAGAATTATAAGAAATATGATGACTATTTTGAAAAATATACCAATAGCTTTATAGAACAAAAAAATACGATTAAGGTCTTTCCTACACGTGGTGTGCAAAAAGAACAATCAATAGTTAACATCAATCATATAGGTGCTGAGATTTCCAATGAAAAACAATACAAAGTATGTTTTTTCTGTAAAAATTGGAATAACAAAATAAAGAAAGTTCGCAATTATACTAAAAACATAGATGGTATATGTGAATTATATAATAGAAACACTTTATCTTCTGAAAGCTGCCCTGACTTTGATCCTAATTATAGCAAAATGGGATTACATAGCTTATATGAAAAAATTCCTCAAAGTATACTTCATTACATTCTCTAAATTTTCTGCTTCAAATTTTTAGATTAGCTGTAGTATAACCTTCTTTAAATAAGCATAATTTACCTGAGAATAAATATTCGGAAGTGCATGGCAAAAACCGGAGGTGTACTGGGGAGCAGCTCCGATTTTGCCATGAGTCATTGAAAAACAGACAATTATAACCGTGGTTTATTTTGTGTACGTTGTACCAATATCTACTTCAAATTCTTTGGAACCAGAACCTGTTTAAATATATCATCGTATATTTGATATATAACACCTTTTTTTCTTTTCCTACTACAAAGAAGTTTTTCCAGTTTATTCATATCAACCTTCATATCTGGTGATTCTTCTATGCATCTCAAAAGTGTTCTAATATCAAGTGTGCTTAATCCAGACTGGGATATTTTGCAGGCAGCCTTAAGGGTTATCATCTTCCTGTCAAGCAGTCGTCCCATATGGTCAGCTATATCATCAGGTAATTTAATGATACTCCTGTATTTACTTAATGTAGATGTGGGTATTCCAAGCTGACGGGCTATCACATCTCTTGTATTCAACCGTTTCGTTTTCTTTTCCAACTTCTGTCCACTCTCTGTATTCTGTTCAGATTTTTCTTCCAACTTCTGTCCACTTTTGACTAATTCTCCATCTTTTTTTCTGTCCGCATTTTTTTCTTCCAAATCCGTTCTCTTTCCCTGCTGCGAACATTCTTTTATTATCCCATCATAATATCTGACTGTTTCAATCCTCTGTAAATAGCTCAAGCCAGAAAAAGTCTGTCTGCTTAATTTGATTTCATTAAACAATTTTAATGCATCATGGTCTGATGAATCATCAATTTTTACTTCCCGTACTTCATTCTTTTCTTTATCCATAGCATCCCCTTCCCAAATTTACTATAATTATATAGGAATAAACTGATTTATTCAAGGAATTATATTACAGACATACAAGAAGCATTTTAATAATTTTATATTTATGCCCACGGACGAAATAATTTTTCAGATATATCAGCGTTGTGGGCATATGCGGTGAAAATCCGGCAAATCTTAGCTATTGCAGATATAACATCATAAAAACAAAAACTATTTATATACTGCCACAAAAATATACACTATTATAAATATAGATGGTATATCAGTCAGACAGGTCATGGATATTGTTAAATGTAAACACTGGCAGCAGTGATAACATGTTAAAAAACTTTCAAACCGTTTTAACCAGAAAGGCATTCAAGCTCTTTGATACAGCTGCCATACCCCCTGTTAAGAAATTCTTCCATCCACTGCTTCTGCATCTCTTCTTTATATTTTTTGATGCATTCAATGTTTTCTGTGGTATAGGCGGATATCCTTTTTCTATGTTTTCCTGTGAGCGTTCCATCAGCTGCATATATTTGCTGTAACAGTTGATATTAACAGATGAATTTATCAGGTAGAAGCTGCCGGGCCTGCTTTTCTTCCGGTGGGATACCGGATCATATGTTGTCCATTCTTTAAAATGGGGCGGTATGGTACTGCGCCTGATCAGGTTCATGATCTGTTCTGGACTGATTCCGTCTATTAGTTCATCCAAGCAGAAATTGATACAGTAATCAACCCGTTTAAGACTGTAACAGTCAAAAGTTTCCAGTATTGGAGATATCTTTCCAGCCTCAAGATTGAAATTAGTTATGGCGGCATCCATATCTTCATAAGTGGCAGCAGTTATATAATCATGGATGCCTGCAAGTATTTTGGGGTTTATGGTTACTTCGACCATATATGCCTGAAAATCCATGTTCCGGTTATTGCTGCAGATACTCCATGCAATGCCCCTGTCTTTCCCGTGGTATTTGACCTTTATATGCGTGGGGAGGACATATTCAAATTTAGGTGTCGGATTATATTCAAAAAGTTTCTTTCTTTCACCAATACGGTATATCTGTATAAGCCCTGTATCCCTGCTGTATTTTCTAAAATGCCTGATTAATGGCTGTATCTTCCCGGCTTCTAATGTTAAAGACAAAGTCATTGTGTGGAACCCTAAAGATGAATGTAACATTCTATTACTCCTTTCGTTAAAACATCCTGACTGCTTTCTTATCAATATATCTTTCATTAGGCTTTCTATATATTAATTTACACATGCAGTATTTTTACTCGTACTTGTTAAAATTGCCAATGTTTACTTAAATAAATCAAAGCAGTGTATAATTCTGTATAAATTATACTTTATATAAATTTCATTATATATATATTCCCTGACACTATATTAGTTTATTTCCTAATATTTTTATCCTATGTAAGCTATAGTTTATTATTCATTGCAATGAATTCTTTTAAGCAAAAATATATCAGGTGAATTCTTTATATAAACCTTAACACGGTTATATTTTTATTTATTCTATACATTTCTAAATTTCTTACATAACGATTAGGGAATGATATGCTGATCTTTATAAATAATAAATATTAAATATGATTGTATACGCATTTTTAGATTATATAAATATAATGGATTATTAGTATAAATTGATTGTATAATACGTATAAATGCTATAAATATATAAAATTATATAAATGTATATATTATAAAAATTATATAATAAATAATACTAATATTATACAAAAAGGGACAATAACATTTACACTGTCATCAAAGAATCAAAAGGTGAAGGGGCTTCTAAATGGGGATTGTTAAAATCTAAAGCAGGATGGATTTCATTAGAATATGAAGAAAAAATTTAATTATTATAAGAGGGATGGAATCATCCCTCCTATATCTTTTATTTATAGAATCTCGTCAATATCAAGATTAAGAAAGTCCGTAATACTCATACTTTCAGACATTCCAGTTACTTAGTCATCTATTATGGAATGAAGTATATCATCTTCTAAAGCAGTCCTTTCAGTTTTAGCTTCTTCATCTGGATTATCATCCCATGTTTTAGGCATTTCCTGTGTACTTGAAACATAAGAAACATGATCTTTCAATTCTTCATCAAATATACCATTGAAATAATCTTCTTTATCATCTCTATCAAAGAAATTATATTCCAAAGAAACTGAACCTATCTGCTGATTCATTTTTATCATTGTAACAATTGCCTGTTGCATAAATTTATCATACATGATTTTTAAATAATCAGAATCTGGAATTTTACTTTGGAATAACAAAAAAATGATTTATTTATTGAAAGCAGCAGATATTTAATCTGCTGCCAGTCGGAAGAACTTATAGCGCCATGCTATTCGTTTCGTAACGTCCCATCCAGAAATAATGCCGCCGCATACCGGAAGCCATACAAGAAACCCTGTCTTTCATATTCTGAAATCAGGGCTGTAATATAATGTTCCATTTCCGCCATGTCAATACCCTTTTCTTCTATATGCATGAATAAATTATTTCTTGCATTCCGTGTTTCAGGAAGATCTGCATAATTTTCACACAATATTTCAAAATGGTCAAAGATTTTATCAATGATTCCCATAAACATACCGCCTTTTTTATTTTTTTAAATAATCCATGTATTTTCATTCTTTACTTTTATTTACATCATTCCAAACATGAAAACAGAAAAACCGGACGATAAAAATCCGGTTTTTCCGTATAAATTATAAATATCATGCTGCTATTTTTAATAATTCTTCACTTCTGTCATAAACATACACGTGATCAGATAAATATTCTTCTGCACTGACTTCCTCAGTATTGACTTCCTTTACCATTTCTGCCAGCTCCCCATATCCCGTCTTATAATCAGGGACCAGTATAATTATTTCATGAACAGAACTGGGCAGCAGAACATAATCATCCATGATCCGGTCAGATATTTCCTTTAAAGTATTTTTATCGAGAATCTCCGAAGCTCCATAGCGTTTCCGGCAGTTCGTCAGGACATATGCTCCTGTATTTAATGATAACTCTCCGCTTTTCGGGCAATGAAAAACTTCCGGCGCAGAGCTTCTAAGAATACTATGCATACTTTTAAATAAAGTCTCCCCGTCAGAACGCATATTTAACAAGGCTGTCTGATAAAGCGTTTCTTCATTCTTTCCCCATATTGGCATATGATGGTTATGAATAAGAACCGTACCCGTTTTCTGAATGTTAAAAACATTGACAGCAGCATAGTAAACAACAGCTAAATCAAGAAACATCCTGTGCGGTATAACATCCAGCAGCTCCCTGTTCCTGTCCGCATTTATCAGCTTTGCATAAATGTGACATTTGATATTATTCCAGTTCATGAAATCCATAACGTCAATATTCCGTAAATCATTTTGGGATTCCATAATCTGGCTGTAAATATTATCAGCTGTTTCCTTTATTCCAATACTTTTATTCTGATATCCTTTATAATAATCATCCAGATATATACACGGCCCGTTATTACTCTCTTTTGATATAGCAGATATCCCTGTACATTTGATGCCATTGTTCTTCATGTTAACAGTTATTGAAACATCAAACATGCCTTCTGTCTTTTTCCATATCTCTTTTAATATTGTTTGAGAAAATTCTTCAAAATCCATCATACTTTTTATCCTCCTATGCTGCATGGATTGATTTTGTCCTTGACAAAGCAAGCATTACTTTTCCATACAGTTCTTCGCTCATATCACCAAGATCCTGTATCTTATATCTGTCCTTCACGTTTTCCATCGTTACCCCGGTCCTGTCAAGTTCAGCCTGCAAGGAATCCATCTGGTTTCTGGAAACAGAATTGCCCGCAGTCCCTTTTTTCTCTGCAGTCCTTTGATTTCCATTACTGCTTCCGGCAGTTTTTTCAGAATTCCATTCAAATACAGTCTGCCCTCTGCTGTTTACAATTACAAGTGACTGAATCTCTTTTGCTTCATTATACTGGATTGTATAAACAGAGAAATGTTCACTGCAGTAATATCGTTTTTCTCCGTTCTGCCCTGTCTTAACCTGAATGGATGTTTTATTTGCCGGAATCCAGATAAACGGTGCAGAATATAATTCCCTTCCAATTCCCCAGTTAAAACAGGCCCTTTTAAAACTGTCCGAAGCCTGGGATTTTTCTTTTTCCGTATATCCGGTTGTCCCTACATCCTGTTTTGATACCCATTCACCGGATTTCTGGTCAAAGATCTCTACTGTACAATAGAGGTTCCCGTCTATACACTGGTGGCTCCGTTTCCATCCAAACGGCCCGAATGTCTCATCGAGAATTCTCTGGTCTACTCTTGCGTCTTTATACAGCAGCAGGCTCAGGCCTTTTTCGCTGATTGTTGATACCCTGCATTCAATTTCATTTGATTTAAGAAGCCTTATAATACTTTTTTCCATTGTATTCCTCCTGGTTCAGTTAATCTTATGCTGCCTTTACTTCAAACCTCCTTGAATGTGAAACTTTGCCATAGTCAGCATACAGTTCCGGCATTTCTGACCGGATGCGTTTCGTATCCAGTTTTGTTGAATCTATGTTTTTCCATGAAACATGGAAATTCTCACTGTCAGCGGACTCATTGTCTTTCATAAACAGCTTTACTTCCTGTTCAATCTGTCTTTGTTCTTCCTGTAATTCAGCAATATATCTGAGGATTTCTTCTCGTCTTTTTAATTTATCATCAAACCCTACAAGATGGATTGAACTTTCCTTTTTTGCTGTATGGAAATACTGCTGTATTACCTCGTCACATACTTTTGAACCGTCAGGATGCGGCATAACCCCTTTTGCTATATGTTTATTCCAGAAATCTTCCTCAATCTTTATCAGATGGCTGACAAGTTCATCATCCCATACAAGCTTCCGGTATGTAAATTCCCGTCCCAGAATCACCGCCGCAATATACCACGCCTTCTTATTCAGAACTGCCATATAATGGTAGCACTGCATAATATAATGGAGGGGTATCTTTCCATCCGCCCACTGTTCAGACTGGTATGTACTGGCCGTTTTACATTCAAGCCCTGCATCCTCACCAACTATAAGACGGTCAACGTCCGCGATCATAAACGGATGCTCCACACTACGATACATAAAGTTTGATTTCCTGACCTTTAATCCGGCAGATTCCATAAAACGCTTTGCTACATAATCTTCCAGATCATTGCCGATGCGTACAGCTTCACTGTTCAGTTCCTCTGTATCATCACTTACTTTATCCTTATATATTTTCATGGCGCTGCTGTATGGATTCACACCGCAGACTGCTCCTGCATCCGAACCTCCGATACCCGATTTTCTCAGACGGAGCCATTCTGTACGGCTGACTCCTGATAACGGTATTTTCTCAAACATGTTTATTCTCCTTCCATTTATCCATATTGATATAATATTTTAACTACTAGAAACTTTTCCATACATAAAAAGGGATAACAGGAACTAAATAATTTTGCGGCATAAAACTGTCCGCATTGATATTTAATCCTGCTATCCCCAGCGATACCAATGGCTAAGCTGATTTAACAAGCTGGTAAGCCTTATCAATCAAAGGATTTCCATCAACCGTGCGTGAAAACAGGTTTTCATTATAATTCACCGTTCTCCGTAACGGGCTGCTGTGTGTTGCAAAATCTGATACCGCATTGATAAAACGGTATGCATTGTTACCCACTTTTTTCAAATCCGGTGCATCATAGTAACGTTTCATCATATCTTCACGGAGACGGATGGTATTTTTACTCTGTGCTGCCGTAGGTTCTTTCTCCATTGGCAGAAGCAGTTCTACATATTCCTTTACCTGCTGGTCGGTTACCCTCTGTCTGCGGAGCTGTTCAAATTCCACGCCCAGACAGTCCATGTATTCTTCTGCCATGAAAAGTGTATCCTTTGCCTCCTGTATCTTGTCCTGTATATTTCCTGTATGTATCATGCTGAAACTCCTTCTGGCAGTATCCAGAGCCAGGTTCAGTGTATTATTGCATACAACCCTCACAGGCGTGACTGCAACCTTTACGGAACCCGAACCGTCATGTGTATTGGAAAATACCAGATACGGGCTGATACGTTCCCCTGCAATGATGTATTCCCTCGGAAGCCTTGCCAGAAGCCATACCTTTTTACCATTCTGCAGCGACCCGGCGGTTTCGTACCGGACGCCTTTTCCCAGAAGTTCATCCGTAAAGCTGAAAGCATCCACATTCTGTACCACTTTGTAGCGGTCTGATACCACGCCAAGGACTTTTCTGTCTGTATCCCTTACATTCACTTTGTATCCCTCTACTTTTTATTTGAAGCCTGTATAAATCGGTTCCTGTACTACATTCCAGTCAAGCCCGGCAAGGCGGAGGGCTTCTGCTGATGCCGGGGCTTTCATAACAATTGTACCAAGCCCGTGCCACGGTTTTTCCCTTACGGAAAACATTGTTTCAATTAAAGCTGCCATCTTAAATATCTCCTTTTCTTTTTTTCTAAATTAATTTTCGGGAAACAAATAAAGGGTTCCTTATTACAGGAACCCTTTATTCAGGCTGGTTATTTCGTTTCGTTATCCAGTTCTAATATATTCATGTTATCATTTATCGTCTTTGCCGCTATAAGCAGTGCCGATAATATGATCAGAACTGTGTCAAACACTTTTTTGTTAGACATTTTTATCACCCCATTTCCTATATATTATAACTTTATAATATATCATTAAAATAAGATGAAATACGATAATATCTAAGGGATGGGATGCTTATACGGAATCCGTTTCTGAAACTGTTCAAACAGTATGTAGCTGTCTGATTTACACTGTGGACAGGGATTTATAAAAGTATGTACCAGTCCTGATTTGTAAGGGCATTTTAAACATGGTGGTTTTAAATGATATGACGCTTTCTTCAATTTCATTTATATCACCTCACAACATAAAGCAAATCATATTACATCTGATTTTTTGTATCTGGAGAATAATTTTATCCACAAGTATTGCTTTAAAAACCAGTGTCGCATCTCAATCATTTTCACCAGTTTACAACTTTTGGTTTTTTTGAAGCTTGATAAAATATAGTTTTCAACTATATTGATTATGGCACTTGGTTTTTACAGTTTCGAGTTTTTTCATCCCTCATACTTCTTCTGGTATTTGATGCCCAGTATGGGACAATCTTTGAAATTTGTTATCTTTCCATTTATCCGCCCGCTGAGCCATAGATAAAAAATAAGAACCGGGCTATGAACATCTCAAATGATACAATAGAAATTGTAATTGCAATTGAAAATATCCATGCGGAAAGCCCGCCCAATATTAAGGAGATGAAAAAAGTGAACACTGAAATTCTGAACCAGGGAATCCCGTAAAATAAATCATCAAGCCAATAAACATTACCGCCAATGCTCTGACCAGTTTCAAACAATGAAGATGGGCGAAACAATGTTATAGCAAGCCATATGATAAAACATATAGCCGCGGCAAGTTGTGAAAAAGGTATAATAAAATGGTAGACCATAATAAAAAGAGGTACTTCGAGAAAAGGCTCACATAATCCAAATAAAAAGGATGTTATTAAAGAAAATAACATGAGTCGGCCAAATGGAATTTTCATCGCTTGATACCGCCACCTTTCCGATTTCAAAAAATTAAACAATGAAATTCTATACTTACTCCTCAATTAATAATGACAGGCTATTTATTATAAATTTTAATAGCCTGCCTCTTCCACTTTCGATGTGTTAACTATAAGGATTTATGTTACCACATGATTTGCATTTGTAATTATCAGACCAATTTGTTGTACCACATCTAGGGCATACCCATTTTGACCTATTCTGAGAACCTGCGCTACTATTCTCTTCGTTCGGATCCAATCCAAATTTTTCATAGCTCCCACGTAACCAACCTGGCACTCCGCCATTTCAAGACATTACACTTACCTCCGTATAATAAGTTTATAGCCAGCCAAAACAGGCTATGGACTTATTCTTCTTTGTATGAATGGTAATTCTTTGGAGGAAACTCATCCTAACTTTTCTCATCCATACGGTTAACAGTTCCTAAAATCATTTCAGTTTACTATAGATGCCGGATCATTCTTTTTCCATATCAGGAGGATGCCCTCCAAAAATGTTGGCTAATACTCTCCTCATCTATATAAAATAATTACTTTATCATGGATATCCAAATGCTATAATGATTTCTATAACCCAAATGCAGTATTCCAAGTTCTAGCTGTCAGCAAGATATTTTTCTTGATGAATGCTGATAGATCTAATATGCTGGTTTTGGATAAGCCATGATTACGTTCCACATCCTTAAAAGAAAAGCGGTGATAATCCATGAAAGAAACCGATCAACGCATCACCAACCCAATTATTACAGAATGCTCACCTATTACCTCTTTTTATACTGCATACCTATTAAATTTACAGCATGGCCCAGCTACAGAACACTAGCCGGAGCTTGTCTGATTGAATCACTATAAATTCTAGTGGTCTGCCGTATAGATGGTTTTTATTATCATTTTAGTATTTCTCCTTTCCTTTATCCCTTTTTACTTTCTCAATAAGTATATCATTAAAACTCCATATAGTCAATATAAAAACCTCCATTAGATATTGGGGTTTTTCTTTTTTTATATTTAAAATAAAAAGAAAAGGGGTGGTTGCATGGACTATAAGAGGTTAGGAAAAAGAATCCGGGAAGAACGCCTGAAACTAAATCTCACACAGGCCCAGCTTGCAGAAGCAATAGACATATCCGACACATACATGGGAGCTATTGAACGCGGCGAACGGAGCCTCACATTAGATACACTCGTGAGGCTCGTTAACAGGCTCGGAGTAACGGTTGATTATCTTCTTTCTGATTCTGTATCAGACAGCGATTCCAATATCATAGAACAGTTCAGACAGATCGTTGACTGTCAGCCGAAGGAACGGAAACAGATGGCAATTAACGTACTGCGTACTATTTTTTCTTACTTTGAAACAGATAACGAGTAGCCGTTTACTCGAAATCTATTTTTCCGGTACGGAGTCCCCTCACAAAATCAACATCTTCAATGAAACGTTTTACAGCTGCATTGACAAGCAGCTCAACAGATACCGAATATTCAGCTGAAAGTGTATGTAACCTGTCGTATAACATGGGGTTTGTTACCCGGACTGTAAAATTTTCTAATGAGCTGCTGTTTCTGCTGCTTTCCTGTCCTTTATTATCAATCATTTTTTGTACCTCCTTAAATGCATACTGTTTATTCCATAAACAGTATAAGATTGTCATGCTGTATTTTATAAATTACTATACCTGACCCTTGTTTTTTATATTTTCAAATTATGTCAAATTAAAATCATAGTAATAATTGTTTCACCACATCCCTGTTTCTTTCTGCCCGTCATCCGCACCTGTCCTATTTCAAACCAGAAAAAGAGGGACTTACTGCCTGATGGCAGAAAATCCCTCTTATAACTTCTTCTCATATTTTCTATAGTTCAGCATCTTTTACAACTAAATTATTATTATAATACTAATTTGAAATAACATTCAAAAACTTTTCTGGCGATATTGCCGGAACTTCTGATTCACTGAAATCTTCTGTATTTCTTGTGATTATATATTTGGCATCAGCTTTTCTGGCACATCTATCCTGCAGGCAATCCTCAAAATCTTTAAATTTTTCCATTTTAATTGCTCTTAACACTTCATCATGATTTACGCCAGCTGCCTGTAGAAATCCATATATGTCTGTCAGCCATTTTCGACACTTTTCCTCTGGTATCTTACGTAGAATGTACCATAAATTTGGAACTGAATGAAAAGCAATATATCATTTCAACTCTCCGGCAGCGCATTTTTCTATTACATTTGAAGATGATTCAAAATATGGTTCCCTTGTAATTAGGAAATCAATAATCACATTTGTATCAATTAATACTGCCATACTTCTCAGCTCTTGCATCCTCTAACTCCTTTTCTGGATCAAAGCCATCTGGCAGATATTGTTTTATATCCGCCCTGGCAGCATCCAGTCTCTGAAAAGCCTGCAGCCCGGTACTTTCATTATCCTCTGTACATGTTTCCTGAGGCATTAGTCTTTGAATAATCTCTATTAAAAAGCTTATATTATCATCTGATAGTCCGCTTATCAGACGGACTGCCTTCTGATGTAACTCTGACATATGACTCCCCCTTTCATAATTACTTCTTTGCACGTTTCATATCCAGTATCTAAATTTGTTTCAGTATAACATAATCTGCATATGCCTTTTCATCTCCATGTTCTTTACCAATCTATTATACTTTATATATTAACCGTACTTACATCATGAAATAGATACTCTTTTACAATACATCTTCACTATGCCATAAATTGAAAAACCTGCTTTTCTTCATTTATACAAGCTGCTTTCCATACTCATACAAATATTCTTTTGCCCTTTCAGGTGATACTCCAATTTTTTTCTGGAGCCTGTTAAGAAGAACTTCATCACTAAGCCCATCCTCCTGACCCAATTCGACAATCATCTTTGCTTTTCCCTGCTCCATTCCCTACCTCAGAAGTCTTTCTGATTCCGTTTCAATTATTACTCCACCCATGATATTTGCCAGCCTTTCTTCATTTATACAGGCTGCTTTCCATATTGTTCCAAATACACTTTTGCATCTTCTAAAGATAAGCCAATTTTTTCCTGTAGCTTTTGTAATATTTCCAGATCATCGAGTCCAACTTCCTGACCCAATTCAACAATCATCTTTGCTTCTCCCTGTTTCATCCATATTTCTGTCTGTGTTTCAATGATTCTTCCACCCATGACATTCACCAGCCTTTCTTCATTTTTATTTCCATTTGTAATATACGTAATAATCGTATTTACAAACCCCATAAGATCTGCCATCTCTCCATCTGATAATTCGCCTTCATTATTCAGACGAATAATTTCGTTTCTAAAGTATTCAAGGTCATCCACAGCTGCATCTATATCATCCCCATATAGAATATCCTTTTCATACCTCGCAATATAAAACGGAATATATGGAAACAGCTTCTTTTCAATAATATATTCCCTCGTTAATTCTTCCAGAATCACATTGTCAGACTTATAATCTACGCTCTGTCCATCTGGAAATGTGAATGTAATCGTTGTTGCTTTTGGCGTCTTTTCGGTACGCTTAACATAAATAACTGTAAACTGGGGCATTGGAATTGTTGCCTTTCCAATGTCCCACACTGCAAACTGCCTAGCAACAATAAAAGCATACTCTGCAATCCTGATAGCCATAGAACCGTCATCATAACTTTGGCATTCTAACAGGTATACTTCATCCCTGATCTTTATCAGGAAATCCGAAATCTGCTCTTCAATTTCCGTACTCCCGTCCGCTGTTTCATTTTCTGTCAGATAGCCCTCGGATGGCAGTACATCTACTTTCACATCCAATGGATAATCTTTTCCAAAAACGTCATTGATCACAGAAACAAACAGCCGCTTGTGCTTTATTTTCATCGTCTTGAAGACGTTATCGTAGTCTGGTGTCTTTTTTGGCATATCGTCCTGCCTTTCTTTTCTATTTTCTATATCACATAGTGAGACTTTTTCTATATATTATATCACATAGTGATAAAACCTGATATAAAATTTGAATCTCTATTTATATTTTTAGGAATTTCATCATGCTATGCATTTTTACAATAAATGCGTGAAAAGGGGAATATCCTGCACTACTGCAAGATATCCCCCCTTTTTTCGTTCTTTTTTAGTTTCAATAAGCTGCCTTTTCTAACAACACTACATAACCCTTTCCAGCCCATCATAAAAACATAACTCGTTCTCATACATCTACACCCTTCTTCATAGCCACTGCGTAAGCTGCGGTAAAAATAGCGTGGCAGGCGATGTAATAGTTTTCATCCGTTATCCGTACCTATATCCTGTTCACATTCCCAACGCTTCAGAATATACTGCCAATTCATCCCATCCTGTAATACCCGGAGAATTGTCACTACTGCCAGTTCATCATCTACAATATAAAACAGAAGATATGTACGGTATGGCTTAAGGTAAATGCCATATCCTCTGTATCGAATCCCTGTCGTATTATAGCCTGTAGGAAGTGTTCTTAACCCATCAGCTGCTGTCTTTATCTTCTTCGTAAAATTCTCGCCCAGTTCACGATATTTGAAATTGTCCAAAATATATTTCTTTATTCCCCGAATATCATCTCTGCTGCTATAAGTATATTTGATTCTATATTTCTTCTGCAATGCACCACCCACTTTTAAATTGCATCAATTTCAGCCCACAATTCATCTTCGTCCAAAACCCGTCCATGCTCCACATCATCCAGCGCTTCGTCTAATTTAGATAACAGGACATTCATAGCACTTTCAACAGTATAAGAATTTTCACTTGTTTTAACCGCTTCTGCCAATGCCATAAAATCATCTCCTTCCACATCACATATTTTAGGTACTGTTTATTATATGCCATTTTCATCGGTTTTACAAGAGTTTCAAGTATGCCCGTCATACACAATAAGGGAATACCCTGCTCGGCTGCAGGATATTCCCCTATGCTTAAATCTTTTTAGTTGTTCCTGTAAGCTGCTTTTTTCTAACAACCCTACATAACCCTGTATATTTCTGTCTCCAGATGGTACAAGATTGGTACAAAACTAGAATATTTGGTACAAAAACGATTCTAAAACCCTTATAAATACAAGCTTTTACTTATCTATGCTCTTCATCGTCGGGAAAGAAAGTTCCCGTAACGTATTATCACTCATTATGCCTTAAACCCTCATTTTCTGCGTTTTCTCTATAACCTATTATCACCTATTATGCGGTACTATGCAATCAAAATTTGTTGCACTTTTGTTGTACCTGCAATTTCCTGTTGCACTGCAACATTTACACTCTCGGACTCTTTCCTAAAAAATGTGTAAATTGCGTGATAAATCTTCAATAGCTTCTGTTTTCTTCATGTCAGTAACTTCCGCATATATATCTAATGTTGTTTCGATATTAGCGTGTCCCATTACTGCCTGAATGATTTTTACATTCGTTTCGTTCTCACAAAACCGGGTACAAAATGTGTGCCTTAAATGGTGGCAGGAGAAATGGGGAATAATAATCGGCGGTCTTTCTTCCTTCTTTGCGTTTAACACTTCTTCCGCATTATGGTTTTCCAGTATACGCCGGATTGTGCGGTTGATTGCCTGCGGATTATGCAGTCCTCCAAAACGATTCGCAAAGACAAAACCCGACATCCCATCCACTTCCATTGTATTATAGCATCCATCTTCTTTCTGCCTTGCCGCTTCCTCTTTGAAAGCCTTATATACTTCCTCCATCATCGGTACATTGCGGATACCTGCTTCGGTCTTGGGTAAGGAAACCTGAAATTCACATTTATATGTGTCAGTCCGTCTTGGGTAATATGTTACGCTATGGTTGATACTAATCATACGCTTTTCGTAATCAATATCTTCCCACCGCAGTCCAATAATTTCTCCAATTCTGCAACCTGTACCCAACAACACCGTAAAAAGTGGTGTCCAATGACAAAATACCGGATTGTTGGCTGTGTAATTCATAAAGGCTCTCTGCTGTTCCACCGTCAAGGCATGGCGTACACCATGATTTTTACCCGGCTTCTTCTTGACCTGTGCCATAACTCCGTCACTCGGATTTGTGCGGATAATATCATCCCTTACCGCCATCTGGAAAGTAGGGTGCAGCACTGAATGTACTGTTTCCAACGTATTCACCTGTATTCCTTTCTCCTTTAAAAGATAGAGATAAAAATGCAGTACATCAGAATACTTAATTTCCCCAACTTTATTTTTCCCGAATGTTTCCCGGACAAAATGGTCATAAGTATAGGTATAGTTTGTGTATGTTGTTGACCTTAAATCTGTTTTCGTAGAAATATATCTGTCAAAGACAAAATTCAAATCAGAATTTCCAGCCGCATACACATCAAGACCGTCGAGCTGATCCTTCATCAACGCTTTTTCCTTCTCCCGCAATTCCATTAAGTCCTTTGAATAAAGGTACTTTCTCTTATGGGTAAAGGGATCGGTATAAGTGTAGATATACATCGAATCATATTTCCGCTGTGTTTCGCCTTTTCTTAATACCCTGCCTCTATTGTCCTTTCTTGCTTGTGCCATCTTATGCTCCTTTCCATAAATGGAAAGAGCCTTGTACCCACATCAGGGTGTTTTGAGAATTTTCTCTACCCCCTTCTGCAATACTTGTGTTATGGTCAGATTATGGGTTTGTGCATATTCTTTTATTTTTTGGTATTCGGCGGGTGTCACCCTCATGTTAATGCTCTTATCCTTTACTTCCTCAACTTTAGGTCTGCCCATCTTTGCCATGTATGCACCTCCCTTGCATCTGATACCATTATACTTTTCGTACAACGAAAAGTCAAGTAAAAAGTACAACAACTCTTTAGCCGTCTATTCTGAATGTTTCCAGATATTTTTCAAACAACTCACAGTTCACTAAAACTACCTTATCAACTTTATAAATTGCTTTTGCTTCCTTTGCCAACTTTTCAAATTTACTCTGACAAATGCTGTATAATTCTGCCCCTTCCTTGTAACGGACAAATTTTTTTCTGTTTACTTTTGATTCCACTAAAATACCCTCCTAATCCTTTGCACAGCTTTATCTGCTAATAAACAGGCAGAATACGCTTCTTCCCATTTATTA
>CAJUBQ010000071.1 GCA_910584595.1 uncultured Eubacterium sp. | reverse complement strand
ACCTTGTTTTCAAGATGGTCATCGCGTCGTTCGGCGAATCGATTTTCAGGTAGATATCATCATGTGCGCTGTTGAACTTCTCAGCCATCTGCTCAAAAATATCCACCGCCTCCGGCTTATACTGCACCAGCTCAATCACGGTCTTTCCGTCGTGCTCACTGTCCCCGCATCCGGATAACAGCAGCGGAGCCGGCATCAGGCATGCCAGAAAAAGACTAACTATTTTCTTTCTCATTTCTTTTTCTCCTTTCCCTGTTATGTGCACAAACTGATACAAAAATCCATCAGCCATTACTTCTTCGTTAAGATTTATGCATCATTTTCCTACAGCCGCGCGAATCTGCATACACATTTCATAATTATTCAGTCGATGATATTGTACTTTATTGTGCATATTACATAAATGGAATAATCTAACGTTTTTATGTTATTTTCGTTATAGAAAAATGATACATTTTATGTTATAATCAAAACTGCCTGAATCATACGTTCTTTAACAATTAAAAATCAAACCAAAAACTAAAGTGTTTTACCTATTATTTAGGAACTGTTCCTAAGTAATATTCTTATTTAAAATTCTGTTTTACATGTTTTTATTTATTTTATATTTACTGCTATATGAGAATTTACTAAACTATTATAAAATAAAGGAGAAAACGGATATGCGCAATGTAAAATATACTGATAGTGTAAATTTCCGCTGTCTGGAGCACTTAAGAGAAACATCTTTGGATATCAGTTTGATTCACGCAGGAAAGGAAGATTGTGAGCCTTCCCATATCTGTTCCGGAACACGGGACGAATATATTCTTCACTTTATTTTCTCAGGCAAAGGATTTTACTCTCTAAAAAACGGCACTATTTACACATTATCTGAAGGACAGATGTTTTTAATACGTCCCGGCGAACCCGTTACCTATGGTTCTGACGCGATTAACCCATGGACATATGCCTGGATAGGATTTAACGGCATCCGGGCTGACACGATTTTAAAACAATGTGGATTTTCTGCAAACACATGGGTGCTTCCTTCACCAGTCCGGCCTGAAATTGTTATGGATTGCATTCACAATATTTTAGACTGCAAAGCGCTTACCTTTGTAAATGATCTGCGCAGAGAAGCATGGATGCTTATGCTCTTTTCCAGACTTGTTGACAACCATGAAAAACTCAGTCAGAAACGCACTTCTGAAAACAGCAATTACGGTACAAAGGCTTATGTAGAACTTGCAATTGAACATATTAAATATTATTATAAAGACGGAATTAACGTATCGGATATTGCCGAACACCTTGGCATCAGCCGGGCATACTTAAACTGCGCATTTCAAAAAGAGCTTGGTATGTCCATACAAAAGTTTCTGATCGATTTTCGAATGCATAAGGCTGCAAATCTGCTGGTCAGTACGCCTGATGCAATCAAAGAGATTTCAAATGCCATAGGTTATGAAGATCAGCTGAATTTTTCAAAGGCATTTAAGAAAAAATTTGGAATGAGCCCGAAAAATTACCGTCTGCACAAAGCTACAACGATTCTTTATACGGAAAAACAGCTGACAGATCATAAAGAAGATTTTGTAGTATAGCAGTGTACCGCAGCTGCGCGTAACAGTTTCTAAGCTGCATTTGATTCAGGCACACTGCCATCGGCCTGTAGTTTTCAGAGCCGTATTTTCATCAAAACTTACAGATTTTTGATTCGTTCCAATGCTGCTACTGTATTTTCATAACTGCCAAAAGCAGTCAGCCGAAAATACCCCTCTCCGCTTGGGCCAAAACCGGAACCTGGCGTACCTACTACATTTGCTGTCTCCAATAGTTCGTCAAAAAACTCCCAGGAACTCATCTGTCCCGGAGTTTTTAACCAAATATAAGGTGCGTTCACTCCGCCATAAACCTCATAACCTGCTGCGGACAAGCCTTCTTTTATTACCGACGCATTTTTCATATAATAGGCTACCTGTTCTTTTAGCTGCGCCTGTCCCGCTTCGGAGTATACAGCTTCGCCGGCACGCTGAATGATGTATGGCGCTCCATTATATTTCGTCCCATGACGTCTCGCCCACATTGCATGCAGAGAAACACCGTTGCATGTTAACGCTTTTGGCACGACCGTAAATCCCAGACGTACGCCTGTAAACCCTGCATTCTTTGAAAAGCTGCGAATCTCAATCGCACATCTGTCCGCTCCCATGCATTCATAGATGGAGTGTGCTACATCTTCCTGCGTAATATACGCCTCATATGCTGCATCATAGATGATAACAGCGCCTTTTTCATTCGCATAGTCCACCCATTCCTGCAGCTTTGCTTTTGGAATCGTCGTTCCGGTAGGATTATTTGGTATACATAAATAAATCATATCCGGCGTTTCCTTTGGAAATTCGGGGATAAAATGATTTTCTCTTGTACACGGCATATAAATGACATTGCTCCATGTCTGCGAATCACTGTCATAGACTCCGCATCTGCCTGCCATCACATTGGAATCCACATACACCGGATAGACCGGATCAGTAACGGCTATTTTACAATTTACATCAAAAAGTTCCTGGATATTGCCTGAATCCGACTTTGCTCCGTCGGATACAAAGATTTCATCCTCGCTGATACTGCAGCCTCTTTTTTTATAATCGTTTTCTGCAATTGCATGACGCAGAAATTCATATCCAAGGTCAGGTGCATAACCATGAAATGACGCTGCATCCGCCATCTCATCAACTGCTTTATGCATCGCCTGAATAATTGCCGGAGCAATTGGCTGCGTAACATCTCCAATACCGAGCCGGATTACAGATTTATCCGGATTTGCTTCCGTAAATGCCGCTACTTTTTTAGCAATTGTGCTAAAAAGATAACTGCCCGGAAGTTTTTGATAATTATCATTAATCTGATACATCATGTATCACTCCTTCCTTAGGAACTATTCCTTATATTATACGATTACCGAAAAACATCCGGCAGCGTAATATCACCTTCAAATACACATTCTGCCGGCCCTGTCATATAAATCAGATCGGTGTCCTTCTCCCACTCGATCTTTAAATCTCCGCCCAGAAGCTTAACTGTTACCGCACGCTGCGTCAATTCATTTAAAATACATGCGACAGTAACCGCACATGCGCCTGTTCCACATGCAAGCGTTTCCCCCGAACCTCGTTCCCATACACGCATTTCTACCGTATTTTGATCGATCACTTTTACAAACTCGGTATTGACGCGGTTCGGAAAACAGGGATGATGTTCGAATAAAGGTCCGATCTTTTCCAGATCTAATGCATCTGTATGATCTGTAAATACGACACAATGCGGATTTCCCATAGATACGCAAGTCATTCGATATTCTATCCCTCCAACGGTAATCGGACAATTTATGATCCGGGACAAGTCTTTTGACTGCGTATACATGACCGGTATTTTTTCAGGCTCCAGTTCCGGTTTTCCCATATTTACACGCACCATAGATACTTTATTAATAGATACTTTATTAATAGATGCTTTATTATCAGAAGAAACGCAAGGCTCCAGCTGTGCATATTTAATACCCGCTAATGTTTCTATACAAATATCAGTACGGTCAATCATATGGTGGTCATACACATATTTTGCCACACACCGAATCGCGTTTCCACACATTTCGCCTCTGGAACCGTCTGCATTGTACATTGCCATTTCAAAATCTGCCTTATTTGACGGCTTGATTAAAATCAGTCCGTCAGAACCAATGCCAAAATGCCTGTCACTGACAAATTTTGCTGTGTCCTGCGGATGCGGCACTGTCTCTTCAAAACAATTAACATAAATATAGTCGTTTCCTATTCCATGCATTTTTGTAAACTTCATTCGCAATGAAACCTCCCTCTCACATTTCACTTCCTATCAAACTGATAATCATCTGTGCAGTCTCTGCTAAGCCAGCGCCATTTTCCATACTGCGTTTTTGCAGATACCGATGCGCCTCTTCTTCTGAAAAATGATTTCGTTCCATCAAAAGCAGCTTGGCCTGATTCATCGTACGTTTTTCCTGCTCCGACCGTACTTTTGGTTTCTGCTTTCGTTTTTTCTTTTTCCGCACAGACATTTCAGCCATCATGGCTACTGTCTGCAGCAGCTCATGCACTTTTAACGGCGTACCCAGCGTGACGATATCTTCTGTCTCCCGCTCCTGAATCTGGTTTTGAGAACCGATTAAAAGCATGTCAAAACGTGGCGCCAAATATTCGTGCAACTCACTGTAAACCATATCTGACAGCCGATAAGTACAAATAATAATGCCACTGTCCAGATCATTTGCTGCCCGCAGCGCTTGTGCGCCGCTGCTGCAGACTGCATCTACCGTATAACCGCTTTTTAATAAAATACTGCGTACGCTTTTTGCATGTTCTATTTTCGGAAAAACTACTATGATATTCATACTGACCGCCGTCTATATTCTATATAAATAATGATTGATTTCCCAGTCTGTCACTGCCATACGAAATCTTTCCCATTCCTGCTTTTTCGTTTCGATATATTCTTTGCTGATATGTGCGCCCAGCGTGTCTAATACGAACGTATCCTGCTCCATTTCATGAAGCGCTTCCATCAGATCACCCGGAAGCAGCCTGCCGCCAACCTTATTTCGCTCTTCCATATCCATATCATACACATTACAGCTCACAGCCTGCGGCGGCATCGTTTGATTTCGGATTCCGTCCAATCCGGCCCTTAAACATAGCGCCAGCATCAAATACGGATTCGCCGCAGAATCCGGACTTCGCAGCTCTACTCTCGTACCGCTTCCTCTTACAGCCGGAATACGAATCAAAGACGTGCGGTTGCTTAACGACCATGAAATATAATTCGGCGCTTCATATCCTGGAATCAGCCGCTTATAAGAATTGACCAGCGGATTTGCAACTGCTGTCATACCTTTCATATGCTTTAACAATCCGCCAATGAAATAATAAGCCTCCCGGCTCAGCCCGCAGGCATCTGCTTCATCTGCAAAAATATTGATGCCATTTTTCGATAACGACAGATTCAAATGCATCCCGCAGCCATGTTCACCTGCTTTTGGCTTTGGCATAAAGCTGGCAAACATCCCATGTCGTTTCGCAATGGTCTTTACTGCCAGTTTAAATGTCATAATATGATCCGCTGTCCAAAGCGCCTCATCATATTTCAGATCAATCTCATGCTGACCGCTCGCGCATTCATGATGGGACGCATCCACAGCATAACCCATTTCTTCCAACGTCAGCACCATATCGCGTCTGGCGTTTTCTCCGGCATCCATTGGCCCAAGATCAAAAAAGCCTGCCTGCTCATCAATCTGCGTCGTCGGATGTCCATCATCATCGTACTGAAACAGGAAAAATTCACATTCCGGGCCTACTTCAAACGTATAACCCATTTCCTGCGCTTCCCTGACCGCCTTGCGCAAAATATAGCGCGGATCGCCCTCAAACGGCGTACCGTCTGCATGATAAATATCGCAAATCAGACGCGCCACTTTCCCCTGCTGCGGACGCCACGGAAATATGGCAAACGTATCCGGATCCGGATGCAGATATAAATCCGATTCCTCTGCTTTTGCGAATCCCTGAATGGAAGAACCGTCAAACATGCATTCGTTGTTGAGCGCTTTTACAAGCTGAGATTTGGTAATCGCGATATTTTTTAACGTACCAAATACATCGGTAAACTGGAGTCTGATAAATTCGATATCTTCTTCCTCCGCCAAATTCAGGATGTCCTGTTTTGTATAATGATTCATATTCCAAGCCCTTTCTATTCCATACTTGTAACCGTTCAGATACCTATGAGTTATTTTGTGACCGATGTATTAGTTTTACGCACATACTCCAGCGCTTTTTCATAAGCCATTGTCCCGCCAAACAAATCCAATGCGCTTCCAATCGTAACATGCAGCCGGTTTTGCCCTTCTGTATAAAGGATATCCAGATCACGAAAACTGCCAACGCCTCCTGCATAAGTTACCGGAATCCTGCCCCAGCTTCCAAGCATTTTCACAAGCTCTGTTTCAATACCGGACGCTTTTCCTTCCACATCCGCCGCATGAATCAAAAATTCATCCGCATATGCAGACAATTCATCCAACAGTGTCATTGACACAGACTCATCGGTAAATGTCTGCCAGCGGTCTGTCACGATAAAATAAGCTCCATCCTTCTTACGACAGCTCAAATCCAATACGAGACGATCTTTGCCCACGGTATCTTTCAGCTTTTGCAAACGATCATAATGAATTTTTCCATTTTGAAATACATACGAAGTAACAATGACATGACTGGCTCCCGCCTCCAAAAACTCACACGCGTTTTCCGGCGTAATGCCGCCGCCAATCTGCATTCCTCCCGGATATGCCGCAAGCGCAGCAAATGCCTGTCTTTTGTCAGCATCATAATAAGCAGACCCCTGCGGATTCAGCAATATCATATGTCCGCCGCGGATACCGTCTTTTTGATAAAAGCGCGCATAAAACGCTGCATCCTGCTCTGATACGAAATTTTCCTTTGCATGGTCATTGTGATCCGATAAGCTTACGCCTACAATCTGCTTTACTTTGCCATTATGAATATCGATACATGGACGAAATTCCATTGTTTTACCTGCTTTCTTTTTACGTATTTACAAACTCAAATACTATTACGTAAGAATACCATAATTTGTCAGAAAAGAAAACATAAAATTAAAATTCGAAATAAAATAAAGCGTAAATGAAGGTAACAGTTCAGGCAGGTCTGCACATTTACTGTGCTGACCGTATAAAAATGTAGCGGTTTCCAGGTATCCGGCCCATCGCAAAGCGATTTCTAATGGCCGGATACGTAACAGTTCAATGGGTTATCTGAACTGTTACAAATGAAGCAACAGTTCAATGGGTTATCTGAACTGTTACTAAATGAAAGATCAAAACTGCAGTTTATCGTATGCCACTTTGCAGCTTTTTTTATAGCAGGCGACCGCATATTTATGAATCGTGCGGATATCCTCCTGCAAGAAAACCGCTGCATATCCTTTCTTTTCTATCTGCCTCATCGCCTTATTGCATGCTGTCTCAAACGCACCGTCCTGCGCATATTTCACTTCCATCATGCATCCGGCCTTTTCAGATGGAATCCAAATCATAATATCTGTATACCCTATACCAGATTCCGCATTCGATTTCACAATCCAGCTTTCCTCTGCTCTTATCAAACCAAGCAGCATTCCATGATAAAAATTCTCTTTCATTTCTTTTCTGGCACAGGTATCCCGAATACTGATAGAATCGTCCATAAAACTGTTAAACATCAGCTCGAATGTCTCTCCGTCACCTTTTTTTACTGCCGTACAAAATCTCTCCCACCGGCCTTTATCACGAACCGTCTTTGTTTCAAACCAATCCAGAATCCTTTCCTGATAAATTTCTAAAATTTCCTTGTTGGGAATCGCAAGCCTGTGAACCTTGCCGGATGGCTCCCCGGCGTCCGTCAGATAACCCGCTGCAAACAGAACGCTCCACAAATATTTCTGTCTTTTCTGCAGTTCTGCTCTGTCTAAGTCGGAATATGTCAATCCTGAAATCAAAGGCTTTTCCACGTATTCGCCGGAAATTAACGCCTCGATCTCTGCACGTGTAGTCTTATCAGAACTTTCCAGTATATCCTTCACAATACTGTTGCTGCTGCTATTTTCCCAATGGGACTCCATCCTGGCATTTCTCGATTGCAGTGAACTCAATGCATGATTTCCACCCTGCTTCCATATGCTGCGCTCCAAGCGGACACCATCGGAACCACTTTTCAAAAATTCTAAGCCCTGCGAGCTGTTTCGGGAAAAAAGTGATGTATTTTTTACGTGTATGCACAAACGATGCGTTTTCCATCAAATCAATGACTTCTTTCGGCGCCAGCATGACCGCATGACGGTCAAACGGGCACGCATCCACAGACTTCCTCGTGAACGGATTTTTTATATTGTGCTCAATCACGAGCAATACCCCCCCCCTTGCTTTTAGCCTTTTGTAAATATCCCTGACAACCGCGTCCCGCCCTTTTTTCGGAACATGATGTAAGACACAGCAGCAAATGCACAGATCATAATCCTGATCCAATTTGTCTGCGTCACTTGTAAAAAAAACATTTTTTCTGTGCCGAATCCCATTCGCACATTTTATGCTCTCAGCCGAGATATCAAATCCATGCACAATTACATTCGCAAACGTATCTGCGATCGCTCTTGACACAATTCCAATTCCGCAGCCATAATCCAGAATTTTGACTGCTTTTCTGGAATTTTTCTGTCTGCATTTTTTTATATACTCTTTCAGATAATACATTTTATATGCCGTAAAATACGCATGATCGTTGCCGGCTCCTTTCAAAACCATGCCTTGTTTCATCAATTCAGAATAATTTTCGGCAATTGCATCAAACTCTGCTTTCATTTTCCTCTCCCCCGCGCCTGCCACTGGGCATTCATATGCTTTCAGTTCTTTTAATGTTTCCGCTTCCATCCATCTGTTTTTTGAAGTATAAAACGCTTTCATCGGCTGGTTGTCTGCGTCCATAAATTCTTCATCCATTTTTATTCCTCCGGGATGAAAAAGCACTTCCAGATCATCGCTTTTTTTATAATCCTTATGCCTGTTTAAAAGCCGCAGCGCTGACAATACATAGTCCAAATTCATCTGCGTCGTCTGCATTAAACCGATAAAATCGGCTTTGCCTGCGTCCATCCCATATGTTTTTGCAATTTTTTTATCCTTGATAGAACAGATTTTCAGAACAAGTATTTTTATTACATTGACCGGCCTGATATATTTATATAAGCCCGGATGAAGCAAATATACGCTAAGACGTTCCAACGGAAATCTGAGATACTCCATCTGCCTGCCGCTCTTTTTACATTCTGCGCACACAGCTTCAAATACAGCTGGAATCATATGATAATGTCTATGGCTGTCTATCCGTATCTTATAGCCGTCAGGCAGCAGAGCAAGCATCTTTGTGATCTGTGCGCCGCATTCAATCGCCGCCTGCCTTCTCAGTTCTTTTCTTTTGCATACAGACAGCAACACAAGCTGAAAAAAAGACCTCCGAAATTTGCCGTTTGGATCTGCTAACAACGGAATCTTCGAAGGATCTGAAACACATGTGCCTTCCACCAAATTTAAATGAATGCTCTTTTTTATGTCATCCGGCAGCAGAGCTATCGTCTCGGCTGCCCGCGGACTGTTTGGAATAATGCTGACGCTTCGCAGCACGCCGCGCCGGTAACAGTTCAAAATTCTCTTTGCCTGATTTTTATTGACTCCATAATCATCTGCATGAAATAAATACATCCGCTTATTCCTCCCTTTCTGATGCATGACCGCCGCCTGATATGAGCATATCTTCAATAAAATAACGCGGACGCCGTTTCGCTTCCATGTAAGTCCGGCCGACATATTCCCCCACAACGCCAATGCCTATCAGCTCCATTCCTCCAAGCAGCCAAATAGATACGAGCACAGAAGACCACCCCGGAGCCGTAACGCCCTTGAAATAAGACACAAATGTATAAACAATCATAACCAGACTCAGACAGACCAAAGCAAAGCCAAGGCAGGTTATCATTCTGATTGGACGGACGCTAAAGGAAGTGATTCCATCCAGCGCTAAACGGAGCATTTTTTTAATCGTGTATTTTGACCGACCCTGTTCTCTTTCATGCACGTCAAAATATAATGTTGCAGACTGAAACCCCAGCTCAGGTACAATTCCCCTGATAAAAAGATTGTTTTCTCTGTGTTTAATCAAAGCTTTTGCCGCCCTTTTAGACAACAGCCTGTAGTCCGCGCTGTTCGTTATTATTTTGCATCCCATACAGCGCATCAGCCTGTAATAAAGTCCAGCGGTTGTTTTCTTAAAAAAACCGTCCGTCTTTCTGTCCTTTCGAATGCCGTAAACAATATCGCATCCCTGCTGATACAGTTTGATAAACTGCGGCAGAGCCTTGATATCCTGCTGCAAATCAACATCCATCGTAATGACGGCATCGGCATATTTTACGGCATATTCTATCCCGGCATAAATCGCTGTCTGATGCCCTCTATTCGCTGATAATTTCAATCCCTCAAAAATCAGATTCCGTTCATGCAATTGTTGAATATATTTCCACGTATGATCGCCTGAACCGTCGTCCACAAAAAGAATGCGGCTGTCCTTTCCGATCGTTCCATTGCTCATCAGCTTGTCTATCCATGCCTTTAATTTATCCGCGCTCGAAATAATCGTTTCCTCTTCATTAAAACACGGCAGTACCAGGTACAATGTCAGCTGTGACACAAAATTACCCCCCCCCGATTTTCGTTTCTCTTCACCATGCAATCGTTCCCTCCTGATCTGTTCGATCATATTCGTCTCACACAACCGATTTGATCAAATATTCCTCAAACCTATGATAAAACAGCTCCTTCCAGTCCGGATAAGACTGATCGTACAAAGACTGCAAATATTGAATATCTTCTGTCTGAAACGGTTCTTTTTTTATATATACAACTGCTTCCACTCCTTCCTGGAGCGAAACAGAATAAACTTCTTGAAAATGCTGCGCGATTTTGGAATGTTCATCCGTCAGTTCATTTTGCAAAATGGTAATCACCTGCTGTGTCCCTTTCTGTAAATGTGTCTGTACCGGAACAGTCGTTACTACAATATCGGAATCAAAAAATCCCGTTGGAAAACCATCTCTTAAATCCACATGCGCCACCGGCTCCAAATTTAAAGAAGATGCATCCGGAAGATAAAGCTTTTTCAAAATATCGTCGTTTAATATCCTGCTGCTTGACAGACAATAAATCTTCTTTTCTTTTTGAATGCTCTTAAGATAACGATCCAGTTCTTTCAGCTCGTCCATATCCGACCGATGCCTTGCCACATACCTGTCTCTCTGGCAAATGTATGGATTCAGCATAATCAAAGAGTTTCCGGCATAAACATATGCTGTGTTGTAAAGAAAACACATTCCCATCAGCGCACACAAATATACTGGCAGTCCTTTCTTTCCTTTATCCGATAAAAATAAAAACAACAGCAGTATCGGGAGCAGAAAAATCCAGTAATGATGAACACCTGGAGACTGGACGTAAAAAAAATACGCCGTTGCCGTAATTTCAAATACAATGCAAAACACCAGCAGCGGCAGATATTCCTTATGCTTAAAAACAATCAAAACTGCAGAAACAATCAAAATCGCCAGCAGCAAAATCCCTAAATGCTGGACAAAAGTCTTATATTTTGAAAATAAATTTCCTACATTATAAGCTACATATATCTCAGAATAATCGACAAACAACACCCTTTGGATAAATCCGTTAAAAAACATTACAAGCGCCAGCAAGCTAATCATGCCGACTTTTAAATACGCCAGCAGATATTTTCTGAATTCTGACTTTCCCTGACGCCTAAGCCGCCAATTGCAGATACTATACCCCGCTCCTCCAAAGATAAATCCTGCCAGATAAAAACAATAATACCGTCTTAATAACGCCGCCGCAATCAAAGACGCCGACAAAACCAGAGCATCCATATTTGCAATCCCGCACAAGCCGCCGCTTTTATAAAAAATCCACATAGAGCATACAAGCGGCACAAATGCAGCGATGCCCGGATACCCGGCCAGCATCGGCTGCATAAACCAGGGCATAAGCAATATAACAGCATGAAATATAACAAAAGAATATTTGCTGTGTGAACCAAACCATACCATCCCCAGCATACTCAGCGAAAATACAGCCGGAACTGCAAACATCACATAAACAAGCATCATGTAATCAACAAACCTGCCTTGCGTAAACTGCAGCGGCCAGGCAAGCATTGACGGAATCCACGCCCCATAATCAGAGTTTATCGAAGTGGCATACACATGTTCCAAAACAGAAAACGCATCCATATCATATTGGTCTGCCAGATCAAGCGCCTGCTGATAATATTTTCCGTAATCCCAATAATAGACGAACTGTTCGCTGGAAACAGCGCTATAAATAAAAACGCCTGCAATTAAGTAAATTACTGACACTGCCGCCAGATTCCATTTTGGAACAGGCAATTTTTTTATAACCTCAAACCTGAGCAGCGGATATGCAATGAAAAAATAATAAATTCCTGCCAATATCAGCCAAACGAACATCCTGTTTCCTCCCGATAAATTATTCAAATATCTTCCAGTAAAGCTTCCCCAAAACTTTCCTTAACCTGTTTTCTTCAGGCAGCGCTTTCATGAGAATCTTTCTGGCAAGCTTTAAATGTTTTGCTTCCTGTAAATATTTTTCATCTTGTAAATGTTTTGCTTCCTGTAAATATTTTGCTTCCTGTAAATGTTTTTCCTGTATCATTGCCGTCTGCGCACTTTCTGCTTTCGCGGCAGCTTTCCAGGAAACCATATCTTTGACAAGCTGCTCATAAAATACCGTCCCCCTCGCTTTATCCCAAAATACATAAGCCAGATCTCTGTCTGGTTTTAACCATGGCTTGGGATTTCCTGCATAATGAATAATCGAAGGATTTTTTCGAGCCTGCTCGTAAGCCTCCAGTATCTCATAAGGCGCATATTTAATCGTTTCTTTCCAACGGCTGTCCTGCCCGGCAGCCACATTCCATGACATATCCAGATATTTCACTCTGCCTTTGCACAATACATTTAAAATATCCTTGTCATAATACCGCCAGTCTCCGGCATCCGTCATCTCCAAAAGCTGCCGCATCACAACGGCCTTTCTTAAGTTTGTCAAATTCCATACAAGCACGCCAGCCTGAATATATGCGGACGGTCTGTTTATCTTAAGCGTATCCAAACAATAACTGCGCGTCTGCAAATCTTTTCGGTTACACTGACTTGCAAACTCGATATCTGAGATTCCTGCCACCAGGCAATCTCCTAATTCTGTCTCATAGAGCTTTGCTATATCGTTACAGACAATCGTATCGCAGTCCAAATACACAATCTTATCATGCTCCCGAAAAACATCTAATACGTAAAATTTTAAAAAAGACTCTTTGCATACATCCTTACGAACGTGTTTTTTATATTGCGCCGTCCATTTGGTTACATCTACGAATGCAACGCTCATCTGGCTGCCGTTATACTTTTTTAAAAATAGCTGCTGATTTTCCGCTGAAATATTTGTATGAAGGATATAAATCTCATAAAAACGATCCGCGCATGCGCAGTCCACAATCGACTGCACGCAGACATGCAAAACATGAGCATATGTCTGACTTACAGCTAACACGACCGGAACTGATCCCTGTTTTTCAGGCCTTACAGCCTCCGGCTGCACATCTGCGAAACAGAAAAAAGCGCGCTGAATTTCTCCCAGCCGGCAGTTTTTTTTCGTCTTTAAATATGTGTAATATACTCCCGCCATCCGTTCCCCAAGATGGCCGATCGTACGGTATGCTTCTTTGGAATATTCGCTGAAGTCCGCCCTTTTTTCAACTTCCTGCAAAACGTCGAACAGTATGGAACAATATTCATAAAACAGCTCTTTTCTGGCAATAAACATATTGCAGTGATAGCATACAGATCCGCTAAAATATTGCTGCGCAGACGGATACAGTTCGGGATATTTTTCCTGTATCACCTGCAACAGAATATCTACGTCTTTGATATGTAGTTCCGGCGAATTCAAATACTGTTCATAAACGCTTTCTGCCTTTAACTCCTGTGCAGGCACGCCTATTACAATGATAAAATCGTACCTGCTGATAAATTCCCGCATCGTCTTTTCATCAAGGCACAATTCCGTAATCGCCCGCTCATCCAGTTGACCATAATATTCCATCGGCCTTACCGTTTTTTGCGCAAAAGAAAACAAACGTCTGTAATGGCAAAACCCAAAGTAGTCTGCCTGCATATTTTTCCATGCCCAATACTGCGTCGTCAATTCACAGTAAGATTTATTTTTCTCTGAAATATTTTCCCCCTGGTTATCCAAATACATGTTCGGCGGAATTTCTTTCGTCTGAAAATGACTGCCCGCAATGACATGATAAAACATCGGATGCGTCAGGCATACTGTATTTCGGTTCGGCGTGTGGCTGACAAAAATTTTAATATCCATTCCATTTTCCTCCCATTTCGCCATAAATCACTTCCCTCGTCTTTTCATTCCTAAACTCTTCATTCCTGAATTTTTCATTCCTAAACTTTCAATTCATAAAAAGAGCCTGCTTAAATTCTTCATACGCTTCTTTGTTGTATGTATCATCATGAAAGACATAAGTATTTTCTATCTTACCGCAAAGGTACGCCAACATCCCCTGATAAATAGAATCCGCGTCCATATGCACAAGATACTGGCCATTCTCCAGCAAGGATCCCTCAACTGAAGAAAAATCGGAAAGAATCACCGGCAAATGCAGCGCCCTGGCCTCAAATACTGTGAGCGGCTGGCCTTCATATAAAGAAGGAAGCAAAAAACAATCGCATTGATACATCAAGCCAAACGGATTCGATAAAACACCTGTCAAAATCACTCTGTCCTGCATATTTAATTTACGAATCAGATTTTCTAGATTTTTTCTTTCCGGCCCCTGTCCGATAATATAAAGCATTACATTTTGCTGTTCCTGCGCCAGCCTTGCAAAAGCTTTAATCATCTCCGCCTGATTTTTTTCAGCGGACAGTCTTGCAAGATTCACAAACCGTACGATTTTGTTTTTTACCTTTTCCTGATTGCCGCAAATAGCAAACGCGCCGCCCTCCACAGCATCAAACGGTTCCGGCTGCAATGGGATCAGCCGAAGGCTTTTTATCATACCGCCTTCCGACAGCGTATAATAATAACAATCCTGTTTCTGTATAATGCTGCCTGCCTGGCTGCCCTTGTATACACGTGCAAAATCAACACAGTTTTTTGCATATCTGAACTTTTCCGAAGCTGCATATGCAGATAACTGATTTCTGTTTACTTCCATAATCTGTCGGCTGCAAGAAACCAGATAATCAAACTTGTGATAGATGGCAAAAACTCTTTTTAACCAGTGAAACCGCGTCTGATATTCAGAAGTCATATCGTTATGCATCCAGATTCCTGTCTTCGCATTTTTCTGCATCAGGCAAAAAGTAGCAAATGTAATGTCATATCCATCATAATCAACCGCATAATCAAACACACAGTCTCCAAACAGCCGTCTGCATTCCCGTTCATATGCCTGCTTTGGAAAAAACAGTCCTCCAACGCCTTTCACCGGGTTTGTCTGCGTGTAAAAATTGTTTCTGATTTCTTCCACGATGCCTGCAACCATCCCGCCTTGTCTGATCAATACCCGCGCCTTTGGATTTATTTTCATAATCTGCTCTTTCTGCCGTCCGTCAATGGGCGGTTTTACAAGAACTGTTACGTCATAGGCTTCATAATCGATCTGATTCAGCAGATTGAGCAGCGCCGTACTGATTCCATTTGTCTGAACGGGTCCTCGGGAAATCAATAACTTTTTCTTATTATTTTTACATTCCACGATATGCACGCCTTCTGTCTGGCCCAAAAACACCGCCCGCACGATTTTTTTCGTAATAAAGCCGATTTCGTAACCGCAGCTCCAGCTGCGCACCTTTTCATAATGTTTTTGATGCTTCGCAAACACCTCCTGAATATTACAGATCCAGCCTCCTAAAATTTCAAGGTCATCCGTATAAGGTCCAGGCAGAGCCTCCAGGCCAAAATACATGCCGCGCTGCTTTAAATACCGTTCCAAATCTGTAATATAAAATAAAACTGGTTTTCCCGTAGCAAGAAAGTCAAAATAAATGCTCGAATAATCACTGATTAAAATATCCGTAATACTCAAAACGGCATTGGCATCCACTGTAGCCGGTATTACATAAGAAAAATCATCCAGCGTTTCTTTTATTTTGCTGTAAACAACCTGATGCACCTTGACTAAAATCTGATATGCGCTTGTATCTATCATCTGTTCCAGCGTTTCTTTCAGATTCACAAAACCATCCAGACTGCAGTCCGGGTTTGAATAGCCGCCCCTCCAGGTCGGTGCGTACAGAATAATTTTTTTATCCGTCTGTACAGATACGCCGGCCTCGCGCAGTTCATTGTAAATCGTTTCTTTTTTCGTATGCACAAGCATATCCAGACGCGGATACCCTTCTTCTATAATCTTAACCTCCGACAGTCCGCCCTGTTTAAACGCATGCATATAAATGTCTGTTAAAAAAGGATTGGCTGAAATCATATAATCCGCATGAAAGAAATTACGCACCGTATTAGATATTACAAGCGCTCCCTGCGGTTCATCATAGCCAAGCGTTTTTAAAGGGATTCCATGCCATGTATTGACATATATCTGCTCGGTTTTTTTAATGAAGTAAGGGGAAAATGTGAAGTTATTAACCAAATATTTTGCACTTGCAAGATATTTCAGATACTTTTTGGATTCAAACTGCACAAATTTTACATTTGAATACTTTTTTTTATACTTCTGCATCAGCTCCTGATGATTTTCCAGACGATCTAATACCCAAATATGCTGAAAGTCGCCATATTCCGGGTTCTGAATTAATTCCTGAAAGATTGCATATGGATTGCATAAAAGCCCTCTTCCATAAAAGGACTCATATAAAATCATCTGTTTTTTTACTCGCCTGTGCTTATAGTACCATGCGTAATACAAATCCCTCCGTTTAGCCGGGTGAAATATAAATTTTTTCAGCGGACCAAAAAGCAGCGAGAATCCGAGCTTCATTTCTGTTTTTAATATAACAAAATTCATGTTGTCTTTATCCTTCCCTATGTATCCTTCTTTATCCTTCTTTATCCTTCTTCATCCTTACTCTGTCTTTGCTCTATCCTTGAACTCTGTCCTTGCTCTGTATCCGTCTGCTAAATGCTCAGATCTGCTTTTATTTTTGTAGTGGATATTTCCGGCGTCCGCTCCAGATATACAACATCACAGCACTCCTTTAAAAAATCAAATTTTCCTTTCCAGTCATCGCCTATAACAAAAACATCCGCTTTTAATTCCTTCACATCTGCTGTTTTCTGTTCCCAGCTTTCTTCCGGAATTACCAGATCCACATACCGGATAGCCTCCAGC
Source organism: uncultured Eubacterium sp. (assembly GCA_910584595.1). GTDB lineage: Bacteria > Bacillota > Clostridia > Lachnospirales > Lachnospiraceae > Eubacterium_J. Next base: position 6,811 of record CAJUBQ010000071.1, on the reverse strand, counting down.
AGCCTTTTGCGTTCCTCATATGTAAAATAAGTTACTTTATTCTTTTCCCGCTGGTTAAATTCATCTGTCGATAACGCCACAATGAGATAATCCCCCAGGCTTTTGGCGCGCTGGAGCAAATTAATATGACCATAATGCAGCAAATCAAATGTACCGTATGTAATTACTTTTTTCATATAATCCCTTTCTCGTATCTTCCAGTATTTTTATTGTCGCTTCTCGTTCTTATTCTGCATACCTTTCCTTCATCCACCATACGCCTTCCCAAAACACCATCAGCATCAAAAAAAATGTCCATACGCAGACCATCTTTCCTGTATCTGTCCACAAATGCTCCGACAGCTTTGCATCCGCAAGAACAACGCCGCCAGACTTTGGCGCAGCCTGCACTGCCACAATCTTTTCTCCCGCCTTGTTATTTAAAGAAACCGTATTCCAGCCTTTCCACACTCTGACGCTCATTTTAATTGTTTCTTCCTGCAGATACACTAAAAGCTGTAAGTCAAAAGAAAAGCTTTCGGCCTGTGCAATCCGAAAAGACAAAAAATTCATGTGATCTGCGCCTTCCGATCTGTCCGTCTGTGCATTCTGTACCGGCTCCAGCAAAATCCCGCCCTCACGCTCTGAAATTTCCATCGTTTGTCTGGACATAAATGCGCTTTTTACATAATGCATCGGATTTACAACTCCATTGACTCCCCAGGATGCCAGCAGATATGCGCCTGCCAGATAACACATCCATTTCCAGGCAGTCTCTTTCTTATTTTTTGCTTTTAATATCTTCATTATATTTCAGCAGCCCTTCCTCCACATCTCCGTCAAAAACAATCCTGCCATCTTTTAAATAAATAACTCTGCTGCAAAATTTTCTGATCAAATCATCTGAATGGGAAGAAAAAATAACAGATTTCCCTTCTTCGAACATTTCTACAACTTTTTGCCTCGATTTCTTCTGGAAGCTTTTGTCTCCCACCGCCAGCACTTCATCAATAATCAGCACTTCCGGCCTGGAATAAACGGCAAGCGCAAATCCAAGCCGAGCTGACATTCCTGATGAATACATTCGAAGCGGCTGTTCAAAATACTCGCCAAGATCCACAAAATCGTAAATGTCATCTATGATACGATCAATCTCGTTTTTGGACATCCCCATAACCGTTCCTTTATAATAAATGTTTTTCCTGCCCGTATAATCTGGATGAAATCCCGCGGACAGATTAATGAGGGAGCCAACCTTGCCGTTTACTTTGACATTTCCGCTGCTTGGATAGGTAATTCCTGCAATCAGTTTCATTAAAGTGGATTTTCCTGCTCCATTCATGCCTATCAAGCCGACAATCTCCCCTTTTCCTACTTCAAAGGAAATGTCTTTTAACACTTTCCGCTCCTTCTCGTAACCTTTTTTTGTAAACAGCCATTTAAGAATATGAAAATCCTTCTTAAAAAAATAAAAATTTTTATGCAGATTACAAACAATAATCGCCTTTTCCATGCGCCATCCCCATTTCTGAACAGTTTCTTTGCTATATAAAATCAGCATAATATTTTTTCAGCCTGTCCTGCACATAGCTGCCAACGGCAAAAAACGCCGCTGCACAGACCCAGAAATAAACCGTATACCAAACGTTTTGCGTAGCTCCCAGCACAAACGCATCCCGAAATCCTTTTACTACATACACCATTGGATTGATGCGCAGCAGCACATTGATGCCGAAAGATTTCACATATGAAAAATCCCACAAAATGGGCATCGTATAAATCAATACCCGCAGCAGCGCGTCATAAAGCTGTCTGAAATCATCGGAAACTGCTACAAACGCAGATATCAGCAGATTCATCGCAACCGACAGTGCAATCGCGCATATTACATAATATACAAACAGCAGCGGATGAAAGTAACGGATATACCCAAAAAACGTTACAACCGCAAGCAACATCGCAAAGGAAAACATCCGTTTTAAAAATATGCTGAACACATCGATCGTCGCAAGCAAAGGAACCGGAAAGCGAATACTCTGCACAATCCCCCGGTTGCTTCGAATGGCCATGCTTCCCTGTGACAGCACATCATTCATAAAAAACCATGGAATCATCCCGGTCATCATATATACTGTGCTGTCCATTCCCATCACCTTCCCGTTTCCTGCAATGAGCAGCCGAAATGCCACAAATACAAGAATATATATAATGTCATGAAAATAAGTCCAAAACATGCCAAGGCTGGAGCGGACGGTCTGCCTGTCCATATTCATAAACGCCATCTTAATCATCAGACGGATATTTTGTTTATGTTCTCTCAAAATATTTGCCACGCTTTTCCCTGTCGCCCTCACTCTGTCCTCCTTATTATGCATTGCTTAAGTTTTTATTTCTGGCTTTTCCGTTCTTATTTGAATGGAACCGTTACGAACTGGCGCCATTTATTTCATATTCCAATAAATTCTGCTCGCTGTCTGCCGGATACGGCTGCCCTGGGGCAGGCATTTTTTTGCGACTTTTCGCATCCATTCAAAGACTGTCCATACAGCCTTACGTTCTTTTTCCTGCGCAGGCAGCAGCCCGCACAAAAGCTGTTCATAATAGGGCGTCTGCCTCGCTGTTTTCCAAAATTCCCATGCGAAATCTTCTTTTGGATTGTTCCATGGCTTGGAATCTCCGGCATAATGAATGATTGCCGGATGCTTTCTCGCCTGCTCGTATTCTTCCAAAATGTCAGCCGGAGCAAAACGTATGATCTGATACCTTCGGTTTCTGCTGTTTATCAGCATATTCCAGACCATATCCAGTTTTTTTATGCGCCCTTCGCATACAATATTTAAAATGTCCTGATCTGAATACCGATAATTTCCTTCATCCGCCATCTGAAACAATTCCGATACACTTGTAACCTGATTCAATGCCGCGACCGCCAAAACGAGAACCCCGGCCTGTGCATAGGCAAACGGATGTTTCAGCCCAAGCGTTTGATCGCAATAGCTTTTGGCATCTGGATTTGCGCCATTGTACTGTCCTGAAAAATCCGGATCAACCGCCGCCGCCAAAAGACAGTCTTCCATTGGGATATCATACAGCTGTGCAATATCCCTGCATACAATCAGATCTGAATCCAAATAAACGGCTTTTGGACAGTCTTTGAAATAATCAAGGATCAAAAACCGATAATATGTTTCTTTTGAAATATGTTCCTTCGCCTGCAGCCGGTATCCCACCACTTTCTCGCCTACGTCTATAAAATCGATTTGAATATGCCCTTTCGAAAGCTCCTCTTCAAATACATGCATCTGTTTTTCTTCAATATCTGTATGAAAAACATAAAAATGATAATTCCTGTTTTCATTTGCATGATCTGCTGCAGATTTCATACATATAAACAATACAGGCACATATTCCGCATTCGCTGCAAATACAACCGGAATTTCGTTTGCCTCTGGCAGCCGGTACGTTTGTGCTTTTGTATGCTCAAACATTGCCATCTGCAGTTCTGTCAGACGATATCCGCCTTTCTGCTTTAAATATTCATAGTAGATTCCGGCAAAACGTTCCCCCAGATGTCCCGGCGTACGGACCGCTTCACGGGAATAACCTTTCACGTCCGCTCTGCGCTCAAACTCTTCCAAAACCGAAAATAACATCTGGGAATATTGCTGAAAAATTTCTTTTTTCATAATAAACATATTACACGGATAAAAATATTTCCCCTGCAGATAACGCTCCGCCGTTTCGCGAAGCTGCGGATACTGATCGCTTACGATTTCCTGAAATAATTCCAAATCCTTAATTTTCAGCTCGGGCGCACGCCGATAATGGTCATAAACGCTGTCTGCAAGCAGCTTCCTGACTGGTATTTTTTTTGCAATTAAACAGTCATACTGACAAACTTTTTGCCGGATAGATGTTTCATCCATACATAACTGCCGAATCGTTTTTTCATCTGCATAAGGGAAGAAAAGGCATCCAAAATCCGCCTCCGGCATATTTTCATCCGAAAACGAAAAGTAACGGCGATAATGGCAAAATCCATAATATTCCGCTTCCGCATTTTTCCATGCCCAGTACTGCGTCGTCAGTTCACAGTAAGATTTGTTTTTAAAAGATATGTTGTCCCCTGTATTATCCGCGATCTTATCATGCTCAGGCTCCTCTTTCTGAAAATCGCTGCCGGCTGTCACATGATAAAACAACGGATTGGCAATGCGTATTTTATGACTGTTTGGCGTATGTGTTACAAATATTTTAATATCTGTCATCATTTCCTCCGATACTGCCGCCATATCTTCTTATTTTGATACGCCGCATCATGCCCGCCGGAACCATTCCCACGATGATGGGCTTTAATACATACCGAAAATTTCCTTTTAAGATGCCAAGCTTTAAAAACCCCTGGCAGCGCACTCTGCATTCATCCAATCTTGAACGATACGTTCGTTTTCTGTAAGACTGCATATCTTCCCTGTATAAAATCAGCGGTTCCTGTATATTGCATCCCCTGTATCCTGCCGCATACAAACGCATCAAAAACTCATAATCTTCCGCGCGACGCGCTGTCATCGCCTGTGTATAGCCATGCAGCTTAAAAGCAACTTCTTTGCGGATCATGATCGATGGATGCACAAACGGCAGCGTACGCAAAAAATCCATTTTATCAGGTCTTTCTTTCAAAATACGCACTCCCCATACGCCGCAGCTGTCCATCATGCCGGCATTGCACCCTACCAAAGCGTACTGCGGATAGCTGTCCAAAAAACGGACCTGCTTTTCCAGCCTCTGCGGCTTTGAAATATCATCGGCGTCCATGACCGCCAGATACTTTCCGCGCGCCGCGCGCATACACATGTTTCTGGCATATCCGGCTCCATGATTTTGGCTGCAGCTTATCATATGCAGCCTTTCATCCTTGCTGCTTATATGTCTGAGTATCTGTAACGTATGATCTGTAGAGCCATCGTCGCATATAATAAGTTCCCAGTCCTGATACGTTTGATTGATAACAGACGCGACAGCTTTTTTAAGAATGCGTACATTCTTTTCCATATTGTATACAGCCATTATTACCGACACTTTTGGCATACTGCTCCTTTTTTTACATATTATTCTCATATATTTTTCTCATATATTTCTGTACGGTTTCCTGCGCATAATTTCTGATTTTTCTTTGATTGTATGCGCCGCATTCTTTTCGCAGCGCTTCGTTCCCGGCCAACAGCTCCAATGCCTTTTTCAGCTGCCAGGGCCGCCGCAGCTGAAAACGCATACCGCCCGGCTGCGGCAGCATCCCTTTTTTATGCGGCCACTGTCCGGCAGGCGGGTCACTTATGAGTTCTTTGTTTCCACGAATATCCGACACCACGCAAGGCATTCCTGCCGCCATCGCTTCCATAAGCGCCACAGGCATCCCCTCCCGCATAGACGGAAACACAAAAATATCTGAGTTCCGGTAAATATACGGCATATTTTTCTGATATCCCAACATCCGAACCCGGCTGCTGACTCCAAGACGCGCCGCGTACTGTTCCAGCCTTTTTTGTCTGCTTCCCTGCCCGCAGATAAAATAATAAATATTCGGCCGTTTCATAGACGCTAACGCGTCCAGAACCATTTGATGATTTTTTCCTTTATTGAGTTCTCCTACGGACAGAAGAACCAGTGCATCCTCTGGTATTTTGCATATTCTGCAAAATTTTCTTTTTTCATCGAATCTTCTTTTTTCGTGAAATCTTCTTTTTTCATCAAACTTTCTTTTTTCATCATTCATTCTTTCTGTATGATCCTGCATTTTTGGCATGTTTACCGGATACTGTCCAAATTTAGCTACATCGATGCCAACTCCGGGAATCCTGTAAACTCTTTGCGCCCGCAGCTTTCTCTTCGCTAACCGGTAATCTTCCTTATTTACAGTAATCAACACATCCGTCCAATAAGACAACAGCTTTTCCGCCGGATAATACAAGAACCAATGAATGAACGGTGCGCCTTTGTAAAAATGAAATCCATGCGCTGTATAAATGACCCGTAGGTTCCTCTGATGCGCTACCATCCTTGCCAGCGCCCCTCCAACCGGAGAATGGCAATGGATCCATGCAAACATATGCTCTCTTGTCAATTTCCACAGCTGCCTGTAAGCCACACAGCATTTTTTGAAGGCATACACGCTTCGCGGACAATCCCATTGATGCCAGACTGCCCGCATCTGGCGCAGCTCCCGTTTCAGCTCTCTCAGCCGTCTCGCGTCGCAGGTATTGCCTTCTTTAAAATTACATGCTACATGTACCTCATATCCCATTTCCTGCAGCAGACGGATATTCGGTAAATTAAACTGATCGATCATAGAAGCGACAGACGCACACATCAATACTTTCCGTATGCCGCCGCTTTGCTTTGTAAAATCTTTACGCCTCATTCATAATCTCCGCAACAGATTTCATAATGCGCACATACATCGAATAACTGTCCGTCTTCTCATCTGATTTTTTGTCTGACACACTCCACATATCTTCCAGTGCATTTGACGGATGCGCGATGCCCCAGAGCAGTTCATCCGCATTTGTATGCAGCGCTTCGCAAATATTAACAAACGTCTCAAGGCTCATAATCCGGCTGCCCCGTTCAATATGCCCCATAAACGACATGCTGATGCCTGCTTTTTGGGCAAGCTCTTCCTGTGACCAGCCTTTTGTCTTTCTTACCTGACGAATCCTCATTCCCATCCTGCCATAATCCAATTCCCGCATAAACGCCTCCATTCTGCTGATGCGCAGTAACTATAAGTAACAGAACTTTGTAATGCAGACATAACATTTTATTACAAATTGTT
>CAJUBQ010000070.1 GCA_910584595.1 uncultured Eubacterium sp. | reverse complement strand
TCAGAGGATGTTCCAGCCAGCAAAACCATTCCGCCAGGTGCAGAGTCGTTCGGGAATCCGTTAAGTAAATGACATTGCCCGTGAATAGTAACGCTAAGTATACAATATCTACAAATTTTATAGGAAAAGGTATTTTCTTTTGTGCTAAAATCTGATAAAATAAAAAAGGGAGATATGATAAGGGAACAGGAGTAAATAACAGGTATTTGTAGTCTGTATTAGACATGCAAAAATTGCAGAAGGAGAAAGTTGTGAAATGAAGGACATGAGTGAGTTACTCAATACTGCGGATATGCTGGTTTATACGAATGAGAACTGTACGGGATGCAATAAATGCGTACGGGTCTGTCCGACGCTTGTTTCGAATATTGCGCAGGAAGGGAAGATATGGGTAAATCGTGAGAGCTGTGTGGCATGTGGGGCGTGTCTGGATGCATGTGGGCATGATGCCAGGTCTTTTAATGACGATACGCAGCAGTTTTTCTCTGATTTAAAAAGCGGAAGGAAGATATCGGTCATTGTTGCACCGGCGTTTCTGGCAAATTATCCGAAGGAATATAAAAAGGTGCTTGGGTATCTGAAATCGTTGGGCGTCAATCATATTTACAGTGTATCATTCGGTGCAGATATCACGACATGGGGCTATTTAAAATACATAACAGAAAACAATTTTATAGGCGGTATCAGCCAGCCATGTCCGGTTGTGGTAGACTATGTGGAAAAGTATCTTCCGCAGCTGCTTCCACGGATGATGCCGGTGCAAAGCCCGATGATGTGTATGGCGATTTATATTAAAAAGTATTTAAAGCTGACGGACGATCTGGCATTTATTAGTCCATGTGTTGCGAAAAAACAAGAGATTACCGATAAGAATAACCATGGATATGTAAAATATAATGTTACTTTTTTGAAGCTGATGCAGCAGATTGGAAGAAATTATGCGAACAGCGCAGAATATACGGATGAGTTGGAATACGGTCTTGGCTCGCTGTATCCAATGCCGGGAGGGCTTCGGGAGAATGTAGAGCATTTTCTCGGGAAAGGTCAGGTTGTCCGCCAGGTTGAAGGAGAGCAGGAAGCATACCATTATCTGGAAGAATATTTAAAACGGGTAAAGAATAAAGCAGAACTGCCTTTTATGGTAGATATTTTAAACTGCAGCAAAGGATGTATTTACGGTACAGCTACAGACCCGGCTAAAAATACGGATGATGTGCTGCTTACGTTAAGCAAAATGCGTGCACTGGACAAAGAGGATACTCACGGCAAAGGACCGTTTCGCAAGACAAATAAAAGTCCATGGTCACAGCAGAGTACGCCGAAGGAACGTCTGGCAAACCTGATGGAAGCGTTTAAAGATTTAAATTTATCAGATTTTATTCGAAAATATGACACGACAAAACAAATTAAAGTTGATGAACCGTCTGCAGCTGAACTGAATGAAATTTATCGAAGCATGCTGAAAGATACACCTTTGAAACAGAGCATCAATTGCAGCGCTTGTGGATATGATACATGTAAAGATATGGCATGTGCTATTTATAATAAGGTAAATGCAAAAGAAAACTGTATTCACTACATTAAAGAGCTGGCAGAAAACGAAAGCATTGCGTTGGAAAAGGCGAACGAGCAACAGCGCAAGGAGCATGAACGCAGGATGAATATGATCGATTCGATCAAAGGACAGTTTACGACATTGTCCAATGCAGTCTTTGAATTAAACGAAGCAAATGAGGCATCCGCAAATGAGGCGACAGATCTGGCCGGTAAGCTGCATGATATATCAGATTTTTGCTATAAGCTGGAAGATTCTCTGGCAAGCATATTGAATTTTATTGATATTTATAAAAACACGAGTGAAAATATTGTAAGTATTGCGAATAAAACGAATTTACTGTCACTTAACGCGTCAATTGAAGCAGCACGTGCAGGAGAGCAGGGGCGCGGATTCGCGGTTGTCGCTGAAGAAATCCGTAAATTGTCGACATCTATAAAGACCCTGATTGTAAAAGATAATCAGCAGGCAGAAGAAACAATTCCTATGGTAGATGAAAGTGTAAATTCCATTAAGCAGCTGATTGAAAATATTAATCATATGAGTGACCGGATTGCTACGATTGCAGCAAATTCAGAAGAAATTGCTGCACAGACTACGAATGTACAGGTGATGGCTGACGATTTGAAGGATGAGGTGCAGAAAATATAATGGAATTAAAAAAACAGGTTGAGAACAGTGTGTTCCAGCCTGTTTTTTAGTTGCGCTTGATGAGTTCCATTTGTTTCTTTTAATATTAACAGTTTCTTTCAATATTAATAGTTTCTTTTCATTTATTTTTTGTCTGTATTTCGCTTGACATTTTTTCTTAACAGGTATATTATGCATATATGAACAAATGCTCATATGAAAATGCATTTATGACAAAGAGTATCTTGCGTATATGCGTATAACAAGAATTTCGTAAATATGGATAAAGGAGGAGTATTATTTGCAGGAAAAAGAATCAGAATGTTGTGAACTGACAGAAATACATGAGGAACTGCTTGAAATTGTAAACAGGCAAATGCCGCCCGAAGAGGAGTTGTATGATTTGGCGGAGCTGTTTAAAGTATTTGGTGATTCTACCAGAATACGGATTCTCTTTGTGTTATTTGAGGCGGAGGTGTGTGTCTGTGATCTTGCGGAAGCGCTGCATATGACACAGTCGGCTATTTCTCATCAGCTGAAAATACTGAAAAATTCAAAGCTGGTAAAAAGCAGGCGGGAAGGGAAGTCTGTGTTTTATTCTCTGGCAGACAGTCATGTGCGCACGATTATCGATCAGGGGAGGGAGCATATCGAAGAATAAAAATAGTATATGGAAAGAAATTCCGGGAATAGAAAATTTAGAAATCAGAAATGAAAAAAGTAAATTCTAAATATAAAAATTAGAAAATAAGCATTGAAACCTGGTACATTCAATATAAAAAATTAGAAACCGAAAAAAGATGATATTGAAACTACAATGAATCAAACATGCAAGTAAGAAAGGAAAAATAATATGAAAAAGAAATTTAAATTACAGGATTTGGATTGTGCAAACTGTGCTGCTAAGATGGAGGATGCGATAAAAAAACTGCCAGGCGTCCAGGATGCGACAGTTAGTTTTATGACACAGAAATTGACAATTGTCGCAGAAGATGACCGGTTTGATGATATTATGAAAAAGGTTGCGGATGTATGTGCAAAAGTGGAGCCGGACTGTAAGATTTTGATGTAGAAACAGCAATAAAATTTAACAGAATTTATAGGCAGGAGAGTTCTTACGATGACAAAAAAGCAAAAAATGATGCTTTACCGGATTATTCTCGCATTTTTAGCATTTGCAGTACTGTTTGTGTGTGAACATATGGGAAAGCTGGAACAGATGTCTGTTCCACTACAGTTTGCAGTATATGCAGCTGTGTATCTTGTGATTGGCTATGATATCGTTTGGAAAGCGTTTCGTAATATCAGCCACGGGCAGGTATTTGATGAAAATTTTTTAATGATGATTGCTACTTTTGGCGCTTTTGGCGTACAGGAGTATTCAGAAGCGGTTGCTGTCATGCTGTTTTATCAGGTAGGCGAACTGTTTCAAAGCTATGCAGTCGGCAAATCTCGTCAGTCGATTGCGGATATGATGGATATCTGTCCGGAGTATGCAAATGTTGAACAAGACGGCCGGCTGATACAGGTGGATCCGGATGATGTAGAGATTGGCAGTATCATTGTTATTAAGCCGGGAGAGCGGATTCCATTAGATGGGATTGTGACAGAAGGAGAATCCTTGATTGATACCGCAGCTCTGACAGGCGAATCTGTGCCTCGCAGGGCATCGGTGGGAGACGAGATGATTAGCGGATGTGTCAATGGAAGCGGTACGTTAAAGGTGCGGGTGACAAAAGAATTTGATGACTGCACAGTGGCTAAGATTTTAGAGCTTGTGGAAAACGCTTCCAGCAAAAAGGCAAAAGTGGAAAATTTTATTACCCGTTTTGCAAAATATTATACACCTGTTGTGACAATAGCAGCAGCAGCGCTTGCAGTTGTGCCGCCGCTTATTTTCGCGGGCGAATGGGCAGAATGGGTACAAAGAGCCTGTATTTTCCTTGTAATTTCCTGTCCGTGTGCATTGGTGATTTCTGTGCCGCTTGGATTTTTTGGAGGGATTGGCGCAGCATCACGCATTGGTGTGCTTGTAAAAGGCAGTAATTATCTGGAAGCAGTTGCAGAAATGAGCACCATCGTTTTTGATAAAACCGGGACTTTGACAAAAGGAGAATTTAAAGTTGCGAAAATACTGCCTCAGAAACCGCAAATAGAGACAGGGGCGGATTTGAATGACAGTGCAATAACATTTGATCTGGAAGCAGAGAAAGAAAGACTGCTGGAAATTGCCGCTCTTGGGGAAGGATATTCTAACCATCCGATTGCGTCTTCTTTAAAGGAAGCTTATGGAAAAACGATGGATATGGATCGGGTGTCTGGAGCTGAAGAAATTGCCGGACATGGCATTCGGGTTCAGGTAGATGACAGGGAGGTTCTTCTTGGCAATGAAAAGCTGATGCAGGCAGAGCGGATATCTTATGTTCCTTGTGATTGTGCAGGAACGATTGTGTATGTGGCAGAGGAAGGGCGTTTTCTTGGTGCGGTCGTCATTTCTGATTCTCTGAAAGACGGTGCAAAAGAAGCGCTTGCCGAGATGAAGCGGATTGGAGTCAAAAAGAGTGTCATGCTCACCGGAGACCGTTTGAAAGCGGCCCAGTATACAGCGCAGGAGCTTGGTATTGATGAAATACATGCAGAGCTTTTACCGGCAGATAAAGTCAGCTGTGTAGAAAATCTATTAAAAAATCAGCCGGAAAAAGAACGGTTAGCATTTGTCGGTGATGGAATCAATGATGCTCCGGTGCTGACAAGAGCCGACCTTGGGATTGCAATGGGCAGTATGGGATCAGATGCAGCGATTGAAGCTGCGGACATTGTAATTATGGATGACGATATTAGAAAAATTGCTTCGATTGTACGCATTTCCAGAAAGACGATGCGTATCGTAAAGCAGAATATTGTTTTTGCGCTTGGGATTAAGGCGCTTGTATTGATTCTTGGTGCGTTTGGAGCTGCCAATATGTGGGAAGCAGTGTTTGCGGATGTAGGAGTGTCGGTGATAGCGATTATTAATTCTATGCGGACGCTGCAGGCAAAGTAAAATAAGTAAAATAGGATAATAAAAAAGAGAAGAGTGACTGTTTACAGATACCCGGGTGGCGCCTGATTTTGCTGGCATTTCGTAACGGTTCCGTAAGTTAACTGAACGGTTCCGGCATTTGTCAGAAGAATCAGGCGCCGCCTGGTATGAGTGTATTGTCTCGCTGATATTCAGTATAAATATGCAGGATATGAATGTATTTAATTATCTGCTGCATCACTTTCGGACATAGAATAAACCTGACGTTTTCTTGCCATTTCATCACTTTCCAGATATTCATCATACGTCGTAACTTTATCTACAATCGTTCCATCCGGTAAAAATTCAATAATCCGGTTTGCTGTCGTCTGTACGACCTGATGGTCACGGCAGGAAAACAAAATAGTGCCCGGAAATTTCATCATTCCGTTATTCAGCGCTGTAATCGCTTCCATATCCAGATGATCCGTAGGCTCGTCAAAAATCAGCACATTGGATCCTTCGATCATCATACGGGAGAGCAGTACACGCACTTTTTCGCCGCCGGATAACACCTTCATTTTCTTTACGCCGTCTTCTCCTGCGAACAGCATCCGTCCCAAAAAACCGCGTACATAAGTAGCATCTTTGATTTCAGAAAATTGTGTCAGCCATTCGGTAATGGACAAATCGGTGTCAAAGATTTCTGTATTATCTTTTGGAAAATAAGACTGGCTTGTCGTTACGCCCCATTTATAGCTGCCTTCATCCGGTTCCATTTCTCCGGCCAGAATTTTAAACAGTGTGGATTTGGCAAGTTCATTGCTGCCGACAAACGCGATTTTGTCGTCGTGTCCCATGACAAATGAGACATGGTCCAGTATTTTTTCACCGTCGATCGTCTTGCTGATATCTTCTACCGTTAATACTTCATTTCCAATTTCCCTGTTTGGACGAAAATCAATATATGGATATTTGCGGCTGGAAGGCTTAATTTCATCCAGCTGTATTTTTTCCAGTGCGCGTTTTCGGGATGTCGCCTGCTTGGATTTCGAAGCGTTTGCGGAGAAGCGGGATATAAATTCCTGAAGTTCTTTGATTTTTTCTTCCTTCTTCTTATTTGCTTCTTTCATCTGTTTGATTAAAAGCTGGCTGGATTCATACCAGAAATCATAGTTGCCGGCATACAGCTGGATTTTGCCATAGTCAATATCTGCTGTATGTGTACAGACTTTGTTCAGAAAATAACGGTCATGAGATACGACAATAACTGTATTTTCAAAATTTATCAAAAATTCCTCCAGCCATGCAATCGCGTCTAAATCTAAGTGGTTGGTCGGCTCATCCAGCAGTAAAATATCCGGATTGCCAAACAAAGCCTGCGCCAGCAGCACTTTTACTTTTAAAGAACCGGGAAGCGTTTGCATCATGCCGGAATGCTCTTCTGTGGCAATGCCAAGTCCGTTTAACAGTGTAGCAGCATCGGCTTCGGCGTTCCATCCGTCCATTTCCGCAAATTCTGCTTCCAGCTCACTCGCGCGAATGCCATCTTCGTCTGTAAAATCTTCTTTTGCATAAATGGCGTCTTTTTCTTTCATAATGTCGTAAAGCCGTTGATTTCCCATGATAACGGTATCCAGTACGGTAAATTCGTCATACCGGAAATGATCCTGCTTTAAAAAAGACAGACGTTGTCCGGCCGTAATGGCAATACTGCCGTTTGTTGGTTCCAGTTCTCCGGATAAAATCTTTAAAAAGGTAGATTTCCCGGCACCGTTGGCCCCGATCAGGCCATAGCAGTTTCCTTCGGTAAATTTGATGTTGACATCTTCAAATAAGGCTTTTTTCCCTACTCTTAATGTAACATTATTTGCACTAATCATATTAAAATCCTCATTTTTCAGTATTTTTATTCTTGATTTGATAGTTGTTTCGTTTTTGATAGATTGAAATTTCCAGCCGCTTTTATTATTATACATAAAATGGGTGTAATTTCAAGGAAAAATAGAAATATCAGAAAACATCTATTTTGTTTTAGTTACTGCCCACACCTATGGCGCTCACAGTAAGGAACTGTATGTAAATAACTGCAACTGCTTTAAGTTATTTACATATAGTTCCTAACTTGTTTTTTTGCAGCCGTTCCGATAACTTATGGAACTGTTATGGCTTTTTGGCATACCGGTGATATCCCTGGCATAAGATAGATTTAGGAAGGCTGTCCATGAAAAAAGATTTGCGCACGTTTGCGCGGTTCAAAATCAGCAGTTTTCATAGCCTGCTTTTAGCAAAAAGACAGATTTTGTGCAGACTGACGATGGTCATTTCCAAAAAAAAGTAAATTGCACCCCGATTTATACAACTAACAATCTTTACAATCGACAAATTAAATGATAAAATTGTAACATAAGTCGTTATGCGACAAATAAAGAAGGAGGATAATAATAATGCCTAGAGCAAAAAAATCTATGGACGGTAATACAGCTGCAGCTCATGTAGCATATGCGTATACTGAAGTCGCAGCTATTTACCCGATCACCCCATCCAGCCCAATGGCAGACACCGTTGACCAGTGGTCTGCAGCAGGACAGGACAACATTTTCGGAAATCAGGTTAAAGTAGTAGAAATGGAATCAGAAGCAGGTGCAGCAGGCGCCGTACACGGCTCTCTTGCAGCAGGCGCGTTAACAACGACATTTACCGCTTCTCAGGGTCTTCTGCTTATGATCCCGAATATGTACAAAATTGCTGGCGAGCAGCTTCCATGCGTATTTGATGTATCTGCACGTACGGTTTCTACACAGTCTTTGAATATTTTCGGTGATCATAGTGATGTATATGCCTGCCGTCAGACAGGTTTCGCTATGTTATGTGAGACAAACCCGCAGGAAGTTATGGATTTAAGCCCGGTTGCACATTTGGCAACCATTGAAGGCAAAGTTCCATTCTTAAACTTCTTCGACGGATTCCGTACTTCCCATGAGATTCAAAAGATCGAAACCTGGGATTACGCAGATTTAAAAGAAATGTGCAATATGGATGCAGTGAAAGCATTCCGCGAACATGCGCTGAATCCGGAACATCCGGCTATGCGTGGTTCCCACGAAAATGGAGACGTATTCTTCCAGCATCGTGAGGCATGCAACAAGGCATACGATGAGCTGCCGACAGTTGTATCCAAATATATGTCCAAGATTAATGAAAAGCTTGGCACAGATTATGACCTGTTTAACTATTATGGCGCAGAAGACGCAGAACGCGTAATCGTAGCAATGGGCTCTATCAATGACGTAGCAGAAGAAGTCATTGATTATTTAACAGCTAAGGGTGAAAAAGTCGGCTTAGTAAAAGTACGTTTATATCGTCCATGGGTTCCGGAAGCATTTACAAAAGCGCTTCCGAAGACAGTGAAGAAAGTAGCTGTTTTAGACAGAACAAAAGAACCAGGCTCTTTAGGCGATCCGTTATACTTAGACGTAGCAGCTACACTGCGTGAAGCAGGACTGGATACGATCGTATTGACAGGCGGACGTTACGGCCTGGGTTCCAAAGACACACCGCCTTCCTCTGTATTCGCTGTATACAAAGAATTAGAGAAAGACGCACCAAAGCCTCGTTTTACAATAGGTATTGTAGACGATGTAACCAACTTAAGCTTACCGGAAGTGAAACCGGCTCCGATCACAGCGGCAGAAGGCACTGTAGAATGTAAGTTCTGGGGTCTTGGCGGTGACGGTACAGTAGGCGCTAACAAGAATTCAACAAAGATCATCGGTGACCATACAGATAAGTTTATCCAGGCATACTTCCAGTATGACTCCAAAAAAACAGGTGGTGTAACAATATCCCATCTGCGTTTCGGCGACAAGCCAATCCGCAGCCCATATTACATCAATCAGGCAGATTTTGTAGCATGTCATAATCCTGCATATGTAAATAAAGGCTTTAAGATGGTTCAGGACGTAAAGCCGGGCGGCGTATTTATGATTAACTGCCAGTGGTCCGATGAAGAATTAGAGCATCATTTAAATGCAGAAGCAAAGAAATACATTGCTGACAACAATATTCAGTTATATACCATTAACGCAATTGACAAAGCGATCGAAATCGGCATGGGTAAACGTACCAACACGATCTTACAGTCTGCATTCTTCAAGCTTGCAAACGTAATGCCGATTGATGATGCGGTAGATTTTATGAAACAGGCTGCTAAGAAGTCTTACGGAAAGAAAGGCGATGCGATTGTAGAGATGAACTACAAAGCAATCGACGCTGGTGTAGACGCAGTACATAAAGTAGAAATTCCTGCTTCCTGGTCAAATCCACAACCAGATCCGGTTCCGGCTGAATTAACAGGGCGTCCGGAAACAGTGAAGATGGTAAAAGAGCTGATGGAGCCGATTTCCATTATGGATGGCGACAGCCTTCCGGTATCCGCGTTTATGGGTAATCCGGACGGACAGTTTGAACATGGCGCATCTGCTTATGAAAAACGTGGAACGGCAGTGACAGTTCCTACATGGAGCGCTGAAAAATGTATCCAGTGTAACCAGTGTGCATTTGTATGTTCTCATGCAACGATTCGTCCGTTTATGTTAAGTGACGAAGAAGTAAAAGCAGCTCCGGATAACATCAAACTTGCTGATATGAAGCCAAAGGCTGGTGAGTATAAGTATACGATGAGCGTATCTCCATTAGATTGTATGGGATGCGGCGAGTGTATTACTGTTTGCCCGGTTGGCGCTATCGAAATGGTACCGCAGGAATCTCAGGCAGCAGAGCAGCCGGTATTTGATTATCTCGTAGCTAATGTAGGCAAAAAGCCAGGTATGCCAGCGGATAATACGGTGAAAGGTTCTCAGTTCAACCAGCCGTTACTTGAGTTCTCCGGTTCTTGTGCAGGCTGTGCAGAGACTTCATACGCAAGATTGATTACACAGCTGTTTGGTGAGCATATGTATATTTCCAACGCAACAGGATGTTCTTCTATTTGGGGCGGTCCTGCAGCTACATCACCATATACAGTGCACAAAGATTCCAAGAAGGGACCGGCATGGGCAAACTCCTTATTTGAGGATAATGCAGAGCATGGTCTTGGTATGCAGATCGGTCAGCAGGTACTTCGTGACCAGGCAATTGCAAGCACTAAGAAATGTGCGGAATCTGACAAAGCAGACGCAGCATTAAAAGATGCATTTGCGAAATTCATGGAAACAAAAGATGACACAAAAGCAAATACACCTGCAACAGAAGCGCTCGTAGCAGAACTTGAAAAAGCAGCAGCAGCCGGATGTCCGGATGCAGCAGCAGCGATCGACAAGAAAGACTACCTTGCTAAGAAGTCTATCTGGATCTTTGGCGGTGACGGATGGGCATATGATATCGGCTTTGGCGGATTAGACCATGTGCTTGCTTCCGGCGAAAATGTAAACGTTATGGTATTCGATACAGAAATGTATTCCAATACAGGCGGTCAGGCTTCCAAAGCTTCCAACATCGGTGAAGTATGCCAGTTTGCAGCAGCAGGTAAAGACGTAAGCAAGAAGAGTCTTGCTGACATCGCTATGAGCTATGGTTATGTATACGTAGCACAGATCGCACTTGGCGCAAATATGGCACACGCTGTAAAAGTTATTGCAGAAGCAGAAGCTTACAATGGCCCATCATTAATCATTGGCTATGCTCCATGTGAACTGCATGGTGTAAAAGGCGGTATGAACCATTGTCAGGATGAAATGAAGAAAGCAGTTGCTGCCGGATACTGGAATCTGTTCTCCTTCAATCCTGCATTAAAGGCAGAAGGAAAGAATCCATTTACATTAGCGTCTAAGCCAGGCGACGGCACATATCAGGAATTCCTGAACAACGAGACACGTTACAGCCGTCTTGCAAGATCTTTCCCGGATCGTGCAGAAAAATTGTTCAAAGAGTCCGAAGAAGCAGCAAAGGCTCGCTATACACACTTAGAGAGATTAGTTGAACTTTATAAATAAGAACAATATTAGTTATCGATCGTTTACAAATAATTGATTGTATGATTGTTCTTTCAATGAAAACAGGGAAGCGGGTCTGTGAAACAGACCTGCTTCCCTGTTTTGTATAAAATAAAAGAATTCTGTCATTCTGCTGGAAAAACAACAGTGATTCAATCTATATTTGCAATGCTCCAAAATGGAAAGAAACCTTTTCGTGGTGAATATATGAATATTGGTAAAACAGGAGAATTGCAGAATGCCATAACAGGAAGCAGAGAAATCGTATTTCATATGTGCTGTGAGTTGTCAGGACAAATAAAAAACAGAACGAAAAAAATATCTCAGACTCAAACGATTGATTCGGGAGATATGATTGATAAAATGAAAGAGACCATACAATTAGTAATCACGGATAAGGACAGCAGTTGCAAACATGCTATTTGTTTTGTTATGAAGTATGGCAGTCATAAATCAGTATAGGATTTTTAATGATGCTACAGCATGCAATGTTTAAAAATTATATCTTAAAATAATATGAAAAATTGCGATGCACTGACAATTGAGGTTTAGGAAGGGATTATATATGAATTTAGAGGAACAATATGGCCAGCTGAAAGAAAGATTAAATGAACTTTATTTAACACAATTATTAGATGGGGTGGAGGCGGGAGATTTTAACAATATTGAGTCAATACC
Organism: uncultured Eubacterium sp.; assembly: GCA_910584595.1. Lineage (GTDB taxonomy): Bacteria > Bacillota > Clostridia > Lachnospirales > Lachnospiraceae > Eubacterium_J. The sequence goes on along the minus strand of CAJUBQ010000070.1, from coordinate 12,178 downwards.
TGAGACATATACATACAGGCATTTAAATGCATTGCTTTATTTTATAGAAGGCGGGATGAAACATGGAGAGCAGTATTATGAGAAGATATACAATCTGGTTCTTGCGCATGGAAAGGCAAAAATAAAAGAAAAAATAAGAAATCAGGAAAAGATAAAAATAGCATTTCTGGTTGCATCGGCGGCACAGTGGCCCGCAGAAAAAGTATATTGGCTTATGCAGGAAAATGAGAACATTGATTGTTATATTGTTGTATGTTCTTATAGAGACAGAGATCCGAAAGACGCTCGGTATGTGTTTGAAAAAACATATGATTTCTTTGTGAAAAAAGGGTATAACGTAAAAAAAGCATATGATTTTGACAACGATCAGACAGTTACCTGGGAACAAAATGGCGGCACGCCTGATGTTATTGTACATATTTCGCCCTGGTATGGTTCGTTTGTGGAAGAATATCAGATAGAGAATATGCCGTTAAAGTGTTTAAACTGTTATATTCCTTATGGAATATATGTTTCGGACAACCTGACCGGGGATTTTGCTTCAAAATATATCTATAATAAGCCGTTTGTCAATCTGCTATGGCGGGTATATGCAGATTCTATCATTAATTTGCATGGATATCAGTTATACGGTTTATTGAAAGGCAAAAATGCAAGGTATTCCGGATATTGTAAAATGGATTATTTTTTTGAAAAAAAGGAGTTTCATGAAAAAGAGCTGCGGAAATTGTGGAAAATACCGGAACATAAGAAACTGCAGGAGATGAAAAGAGTGCTGATTGCTCCGCACCATTCGGTATTAGATGATATGGTCGTTTCTTATTCGACATTTCATCAAAATTTGTATTTTCTATTGTATCTGGCAGAAAAATACAAAGAAGAAATATCATTTATTTACAAACCACATCCGAACCTAAGGCATAAGTCTGTGCAGGCGGGGATATTCCGGGATATCGATGGATATGATGCCTATGTATCGAAATGGGATGATCTGCCAAATGCAAAATCAGTAGATGAAGATGATTATTTGCAGCTGTTTGCCTCTTCAGATGGAATGATTATGGATTCTGCTTCTTTTATCGCAGAATATATGTATACCAATAAACCGTTATTGTTTTTAACAAAGGATACGCAGGCTTTTAATCGGTTGGGTAAAATAGCGGTGGAGAATCATTATCAGGCAGAAGGGAATGATTATTACAGCATAGAAAAGTTTCTTTTGGATGTAATTCTTCAGGGAAATGACAGCAGAAAAGCTATGCGCCAGCAAATATTCGAGGAACATTTAGACTATACGCATCATAATCATTGCCTTGCAGGTGAGTATATTTACAACGATATGATAACAGAATTAGAAATATAAGAAAGAATAGGATACTATGGCACGCAGATTGATTTTTTTTACAGGGGTATATGATACGCTGGATTTATTTACGGCACAGTTTGTAAAAGCTTTTAAACGTATGGGATATGAAACACTGCAGATAGATACAAGAGATATGGGGAAAGGATTAGCAGCATTAGCCGGGTTTGTCAGCTCTCCGGTAACGGCGGCAATAACATTTAATAATCTGGCTTTTCATATGGAGGTAGTGTCAGGGAAAAATATATGGGAAGAACTGCAGATACCATGTATCAATATTTTAGTAGACCATCCAAGCCTATATCAAAAAGCGCTTGAATCGGTACCGTCTAATGCAATTGTGTTGTGTATCGACAGGAAGCATATGGGGTATTTGCAGAGATTTTATCCGAATATTTCAACGATCGGTTTTTTGCCGCATGGTGGTAAATTATCTGAACAAAAGGTAATTCCTATAGGTGAACGGGAAATAGATGTATTGTATGCCGGGGGTTTATCCAGAAAATATGTTGCTGGGATTCTGCCGGATTTTCGTCAGTTTGCATTTCATGCAAAAGCAGTGGCAGATCAGGCATATGAGCGGATGATTACGGATACGGATTTGACAATAGAAGAAGCAGTGGAACATACTTTATTGCAGCAGGGAATTGTAATTACAGATGAGCAATTATCTGATTTTATTTCGAAAATTCATTATATCGAGATGTTAGCAGTTTCTTATTACCGGGAAAACCTGATCCGTACGCTGCTTAACCACGGATTCCGTGTCCATTTGTACGGACAGGGATGGGAGATTTGTGATTTCGTGAATCATCCAAATCTTATATGGAAAGGGATGACGTCACCGCAGGAAGTCATCGTAAAGATGCAGCATAGTAAATTTGTATTAAATACGACAACCTGGTTTAAAGACGGAGCGCATGAAAGGATTTTTAATGGCATGCTTGCCGGTGCGGTTGCTGTTACAGATGAAACGATTTATTTGAGAGAAGAATTTCAGGGGTATGATGCAGCTGGGGCGGACAATGCAGAGTTAATCATGTTTTCTCTGAAAGAAATGGATCGTTTGGCAGAAATATTATGCGATTTATTAAAACAGCCTGACAAGATGCAGCAAATTGCAGATAACGGCAGAAAAAAGGCGGAGCTTTGGCATACGTGGGAATGCAGGGCGAAAGAACTGCATGAGGAATTGCTTGTGAATCTTTAGCGGAGTCTGGATTTCAATGCCAATTTGAAAATCCGGTTTACAAAGTGGCCCCCAAATGATAAAATATATTGAAACATTTCCATAAAATACAGTATGTACTGTGCGGAGGAAGAACCATATGAATCAGAGGGGTAATGATACTGCTCTTGGAATGAACAGGATAAAGCAGGAGAGAGAGCGGAGACAGCGTGCGATGAAGAAGGAAGATTATTTACTAAAGCAGATAGACGAGTTCCGCGAAAAAGCAAAGCAGCTGCAGACTCTTTTGGATTCCAGAGAAGTAAAAGTACAGGAGCTGCAATTACTTGTAGATGAAAAGCAGGATCGGGCAAATGAGCTGGAGGAAGTTATTTTAACTCGCCAGACGGCTGCAGATCAGCTTATAACAGGTGTCGGACAGCAGATGGATCAGCTGATTTCACAGCTGCAGACGACTGTAGACAGACTGACAGAAGATACTTCTGCGCAGATTTATAATTTGAACAGGCAGACATCAAATAAGATTTTACAGATGTCAGATTCGATCACGGAACAGATAGGAACGATGACCGGAGAGACAAAAGAAAGCATTGCCAATATGACAGCAGATGTGACCGGTCAGATTGGCAGAATGACGACCGAAACAAAGGATAATATCGCGCAGATGGCGACGGATGTAACGGATCAGATGCAGGCGATGCGTCAGGAGACGCGCGGCGGCATGGACCGTTTGACCGTGGATATTACAAGCCAGTTTGAGCGCATGAAGCAGGAAAACCGCAGCGGCATGGAGCAGATGACGACAGACATAGCCGGTCAGTTTGAGACTTTGCGTCAGGAAAACCGCGGCGGCATGGAGCAGATGGCTTCCGATATGACAGACCGGATACAGGCGATGCGTCAGGAGACGCGCGGCAGTATGGAGCAGATGGCTTCTGATCTGTCAGGCCAGATGGGGGCTATGAATGCGCAGACAAGAGAAAGCATTGGGCGTATCCGTACAGATATGGCCAGCCAGATCGATACGATATCACGGGAAAACCGCAGCGGTATCGAATATATGACCGAAGGCATCGGCAGTCAGATTGGCGCAATGGCACAGGATGTTACAAATCAAATGGGTGCGATGGCGCAGGAAACAAGAGACGGTTATACGCAGATGACCAGGGATGTGACGAATCAAATCGGCGCGATGGCGCAGGAAACAAGAGACGGTTATACGCAGATGACCAGGGATGTGACGAATCAAATCAGCCAGTTAAACGCCGATACAAAGAACAGTTTTTTGGAAATGACCGGAGAATTTACTGACAGAATGAGCCAGATGACGGGATATGTAACGGAGCAGTTCGATCAGATGACGATGCATATGAACCGTATGTCAGAGGAAAACCGTAATGAACTCGCAGCGCTTACGGACAGCAGCCGCAAAGCGATGGAGCAGATGACAGCAGAGGCGGGACGTCAGATACACAAAGAAGTAGAGCAAATGTCTCAGCAGTCAGAGGAAGTCAGACAGACGATGGATGAGATTAACGGGCAGGTATCCGGGCTGAAAGAAGAGCTATCGCAGAAGATACATACAGAAGACGTGAAGGTTTTTCGCAATATGAAAGACTTGATTGACGAGCAGAAGCCGTTGTTTGAGAAGGTCGGTGTAAATGAAAAAAGTATGAAGCCAGTGAAAAAATATATTTATTGGCTGATTTTATTTGGTATTTTAGATTTGGCAGGGGTAGTTGTATTGGTATTAATGGAGTTAGGGGTGTTTTAAATGGATTTTGAACAGGAAAATTCGGTCTGGGTGATCGGACACAGAAATCCGGATACGGATTCGATTTGTGCGGCTATCGCATATGCAGATCTGCAGAATCATTTGTCTGAGACGAAATATGAACCAAAACGGGCAGGCAACCTAAATGAAGAAACAAAATATGTACTGCGTAAATTTAAAGTGAAAATTCCGGTATATGTGGACGACGTACGTACCCAGCTAAAAGATATTGCATTCCGCAGAACGATTGGCGTCAACAGCAGTATTTCTTTAAAACGGGCATGGGAACTGATGACGACAAGCAAGGTTGTTACTTTGCCAATTACAGACGAAAATAATGAATTGCTTGGACTGATTGTCAATGGAGATATTGCGGAGTCATATATGGATGTGCTGGATACAAGGATTTTGGCGCAAGCCCGCACACCGTATAAAAATATGGTTGAAACGCTAAATGGAACGATACTCGTAGGAAACGAGCATGGCCGATACATACGCGGAAAAGTAATTGTAGCCGCAGACAGTTTGCCGATGGCAGAAGAAAGCATGGAAAAAGATGATCTGGTTATTCTTGGCGACAGGGAAAGTATGCAGAAGTGCGCGTTAAAGCATAATGCAAGCTGTCTGATTATTTGCGGCGGGACGCAGGTATCCAAGCAGATTATATCGGAAGCACAGGATAAAGAGTGCGTGATTATCAGTACGCCATATGATCCGTTTACGGTTTCTCGTTTGATTATGCAGAGTATGCCGATTAAGCAGTTTATGCGTACAAAAAATCTGAAAAAGTTTGATATTGAAGATTATGTAGATGACGTCAGGGAAGTTATGTCTAAAGCAAGACACAGAGATTTTCCGATTTTAGACCATGATGGATGCTATATTGGTATGATTTCCAGAAGAAACCTGTTAAATATGCAGAAAAAGCGGATTGTTTTGGTAGATCATAATGAAAGGCAGCAGGCTGTGCATGGAATTGACAATGCGGATATTCTTGGGATTATCGATCATCATAAAATCGGAAGCCTGGAAACTCCGGTGCCGGTTATGTTCCGCAACCAGCCGGTTGGGTGCACATCCACGATCATTTATCAGATGTATCTGGAGAATGGTGTGAAGATTACAAAGCCAATCGCAGGGCTTCTTTGCTCCGCTATTATTTCAGATACATTGCTGTTTCGTTCTCCGACCTGTACAGAGTTAGATAAGCAGGCAGCCGAAAAATTAGCGGAAATAGCCGGTATAGACATGGAACGTCATGCAAACGAAATGTTCCGCGCAGGCAGCAACTTCCAATCAAAGACAGCGGAAGAAATCTGTTATCAGGATTTTAAGACATTTACGGCAGGAGAGATTCTTTTTGGAGTCAGTCAGATCAGCGCGATGAGCAGAGAAGAATTAGATGAAGTAAAAGAACGCGTGCTCCCTTATCAGGCGACAATTATGGATGAGCGCAAGCTGGATATGGTATTTGTTATGCTGACAGATATTTTAAATGAGTCAACGGAGCTGATTTGCAGGGGAAAAGGCGCTGATGAGGCTGTGGAAAGAGCATTTTATAAACAGAAAATAAATGATGGTTTCCGGCTGAGGGGAGTTGTATCGAGAAAGAAACAGCTGATTCCGGAACTGCTGGATGCCATTGCAAATGAGTCGTAAGCATTTAAGCGGGAGGAAGCGCTGATGGCAAAGCAATATTGGAAACCAGGCAATATGCTCTATCCGGTTCCGGCAGTGATGGTAACGTGTCAAAGAAAAGGGGAACAGCCCAATATTATTACGATTGCATGGACTGGAACGATTTGTTCCGATCCGCCTATGGTAACTGTTTCCATACAAAAAAAGCGTTATTCATATGCAATTATCAAGGATACACGTGAATTTGTCATAAATCTCACAACGAAAAAATTAGCCGCAGCAACAGACTATTGTGGTGTTCGTTCCGGCCGCGATACGGATAAATTTGCAGATACCGGTCTGATTCCATGCGAATCTAAGGTCGTAAGCTGCCCGGGTATTGCGCAAAGTCCTGTAAACATTGAATGTAGGGTGACAGAAATCAAGCATCTTGGAAGCCATGACCTGTTCCTTGCAAAAGTTGTAAGTGTAGCGGTAGAGGATACTTTGCTGGATAAAACCGGCAGATTTCATTTAAACCACAGCGATTTGCTTGCATATTCTCATGGCGGTTATTTTGAACTTGGCAGACAGATTGGCGCTTTTGGTTATTCTGTAAGAAAAAAATCAACGAATCGTAAGAAGCAGAAAAAGAGTAATAAAGCATAAAGTATCCTGGTCCGGAGCGTGTCTGAATAATATTTTCAGATACGCTCCGGATGGAGCGTTCGTATTATCATTTCAGCAATTGATCTATCAGCAGCATGTAAATCTCATCGGTCTGTTTTTTCCAATTTACACAAATCGCTTCCGCCTGTTCTTTATTTCTTACATTGATGGTCAGATCCAGCTGCGGGATTCCCTTTTCCCGCAGCTGGCAGTGTACCGCGTATTTTTTTTCCGGTGTAATATAATAGTCTGCTACAGCAGAAGTAGAATCTGCGATAAGCAGCTGATGTTCTGCGATGTATTGCTTAATATCGGTCTGAATTTCCGAATTTATTTTATTTTCAAAAAAGTGCAGCGATTCCTGTCCGGCAGGCGTTATGGAATACTGAATATTGTTGTGCGTTGCTTCCTGCCGGATAAATTGTGCTTCATTTAGTTCGTGCAGCGCTTCCTGCAGCGTAAAATATGTCGTATATTCTTTCCCCAGAAAAAAATCGGATAATAGTGTATTGGTTAAGGGGGCCTCAGAGTGATCTAACATGGACAGTATCATAAGTTTATACAAAGTAATTGGTTCAGCCATAGTTACAACCTCCTGGTTTTTGAGTGGCGCTATTGAAGAAGAAAAAGACAATTAACAGGCACAATGATTTTTTACGGCATTGCTGACGGCCTGTGCCATTCTTGGATCGAAAGCCTGCGGCATAATGTGTTCCTCACACAGATCTTCTTCAGATACAAGTCCTGCAATTGCCTCTGCTGCTGCAAGTTTCATCTCTTCAGTAATCTGTTTTGCGCGGCATTCCAGCGCACCCTTAAAAATACCCGGAAATGCGGCGACATTATTTACCTGATTTGGAAAATCGCTTCTGCCGGTTCCTACGATTCTGACGCCGGCCGCTTTTGCTGCATCCGGCATAATTTCTGGCACCGGGTTAGCCATTGCAAATAAAATGGCGTCTTGATTCATAGAAGCAGCCATTTCTGATGTAACGATATTCGGAGCAGAAACACCGATGAAAATATCCGCACCTTTCATAGCATCTGCAAGAGCGCCGGAAGCATTGGAAAGATTGGTAACTTTGGTCATCTCTTTTTGCATCCAGTTTAAGTCAGGATAGTCTTTTCCGATGATGCCATAGCGGTCGCACATGGTGATATTTTCAAATCCATAGGACAGAAGCAATTTTGTAATAGCAATTCCGGCTGAGCCTGCGCCATTGACAACGACAAGACATTCTTCCTTTCTTTTTCCAGTAACTTTCAGACTGTTAATAATGCCTGCAAGCACGACGATAGCAGTACCGTGTTGATCGTCGTGAAAGACCGGGATATCCAGCATTTTTTTCAGGCGCGACTCTATCTCAAAACAGCGCGGGGCAGAAATATCTTCCAGATTAATACCGCCAAAACCAGGAGCAAGGTTTTTGACGGTATGAATAATTTCTTCTGTATCTTGTGTGTCCAGACAGATCGGTACGGCGTTAACGTCTGCGAATTCTTTAAACAGCACACATTTGCCTTCCATCACAGGCATTGCGGCATATGGCCCGATATTACCAAGACCAAGCACAGCGCTTCCGTCAGATATGACGGCAACGGTGTTGGATTTGATGGTGTATGTATAAGCGAGGGAAGGATCCTCAGCAATCAGCTTACAAGGTTCTGCGACGCCAGGCGTATAGGCAATGGCGAGATCCTCGCTGGTTTTGACAGGTGTTTTTGAGACGGTTTCTAATTTTCCGTTCCATTCCTTGTGCATTTGAATGGCTTTTTCTTTTTGATCCATAAAGAATCTCCTTTCTGATAGCCAGGTCTGCGTATTTAAAAACAGGCGCAGAGATGGCGAAACTGTTATTATGATAGCATTAATCGCTGGATAAATCAAGTTCCGGACATTTTGATGTGGCATAGAAAAACGTTGAGATATTCTATCAAATGAGTTAAAATTTAAGCAGTAGTTAAGAGATTGAGAAGCAATGCTTTTTGTATCTCGTTATTTGCAAGTTAAGAAACAAAGGAGAATAGAAAATGTTAGTGAAGATTCCGGAAACAGGAATAATTAAGGAGCAGGAGTTTACTATAAAAAAGGATGTTTCTATTATATATGGTTATAACAACTGTGGTAAAACAACAATCCTTAGAGCGCTGGATCAGGCTTTTCAATATGAAATGATGCAGCAGTTTATTTATGGAATGGTTCGTGATTTAGCAATATATATTCCAACAAATCGAATCGTAGTCAGTGAGAATAATACCGATGAATTACGATTAAACGATTATGAAGACTTTATACATTATCAGAAGGATAGTTATAAAGATTATAGCCTGCATTTAAAACGACTGCGTGATGAGCTGCTAAAAAATAAGATGGTACATAATTTTATCTGTCATGCTGTTTATGAAATATTTAACATTGATATAAAAGAAATCTGCAGCAGGTATAGTGACGGTATTGAAAATATTATAAATATTTATTTAAATGTAATCTGGGCGATGACATGGAATCTGGATATAGCAGGTTTTACAGAAGAAAGGTTGCGTGAGTTTTTGGCTGAGCAGCAGATTTATATTTTGATTGATGAAATTGAAATGTTTTTACATGTGAATATACAGTCCAAATTGATTAGCAATATGAAAAAAGATTTCGCCGGATGCCGCTTTATCTTAACAACACATTCACCGCTTCTTTTAACCAGATATAAGAATTGTATGATATACAATATAAAAGACGGCAGATTACAGGAAACAGAGGGGGATATGTACTATGAAGATTTGGATATTATCTATGAGCAATTATTTAAAGTAAATGAATTGCCGATACAAGTAAGGGATGATATCAATTATCTGGGGGAAGTTATTCTGAAAAGTACGGAAATTGATTCAAAAAGGATTGCGGGTATTGTTGAAACATTGAGGAAAGAATATCCTAATTTATGCAGAAGATATAATGTGATGATTACGAAAGCGCAAAATATAGGAGACATGAATGATTAATATAAAAAGAACATATACACCAAAAGAATTGTCAAAAACGAACAGAGAATTTAAGGCAGCCATAAAAGATATGAGTACAAAGCAGGCATATGATTTTTATAAAGCAAACGAGAATAAATTTTGTTATAATACCGTTGAAACGAAACGGCTTTTTCGAAAAATGAATCATGAAAGATGTTCGTTTTGTACAAGGTTGATTCAAGAATTTAATAAAGAAATGACGGTTGAACATATTAAGATAAAAAGAGATTATCCACAAAAGATATTCCAATGGAGTAATCTTTTGTGCGCATGTAAAACTTGTAATACACAAAGAGGCGCTCGTAAATATGATGCACGAAAATATATGGATCCTACGAAGATAAAAGATATTGAAAAATATTTTTTGTATAAGGCGGACGGAGAAATTGCGGTCTGCGCTAACTTAGATGAAGATGAGAAAAAGAAGGCAGACTATATGATAAAGTTATATAGTCTGAATCGTGAGGAGCTTGTCTGCAAAAGGCGGGAGTTTATACGGGATTTAATGTCAGATGATGAGTTTTTTGAGATATTGAAAAAAAAGGATGAGTCCAGTCAGAATATAATATTTTTATCTGTATTTGCATATTATAAGAAGCAAGAGGTAGCTTCTTATAATTAGATTTACGAAATAAAAGGATTTTGTTATGATATTGGAACAGACGAAATTTTGGTAAATGATATTATAGGAGGTGTAAAAGACTATGGAGAGTAAGGTGTTTACATTGGATCAGACAACAATCAAAAAGTTGTTAACAATTTTTAAGCTTGTAATACCGGATTTTCAAAGAAATTTTGTATGGAAGAGAGCAAAAAAAGAACAGCTGTTGTCCTCTTTGTTTCGTGGTTTTCCAATTGGAGCGATTACACTGTATGAAGATAAAATTAAAAATGCTTACTATATTATAGATGGTTTGCAGAGAATTAATACACTGAATCAATATCTTTCACGACCTGGTACTATTATATCTTTTGACAATTTCTATAAGAAGGTTGCATTAGATATCCGTTCATTTCTGGAAAAAAGACAACTGATTGATATGGAAACAACCATAAAAAAATATATTAAAAAATGGTATGGAACGCTGAGCAGTCTGTATGAATTTGAAAAAGTGAGCGTGCTCTATACCATACTCAAGAATGCAGATTCGCAAATTGCAGAAAAATTTGAAAATCTGGTACTCGTTGAGGAGCTTTTGGATATCTTAAAGGCTAAGATTGAGATTGCGTATGATGACATTGCTTTGATTATTTACAGAGGAAAAAAAGATGATTTGCCGGAATTATTTAAAAATATTAATACGGGGAGTGTTGCTTTGTCACAGTATGAAATATTACAGTCCGTATGGAATGACTACCATTTAGAAAAACATTTGCTGAGTGATACATTTGAGGCATTTGGCAGAGAATTGGAATTAATAAAAAATGACTATGAAATTGATGCAATTAAGGAAACCGGCTCGTTTGATATTTTTAAAAACATCGTTGGGTTAAATCATATGATCTGTTGCAAAGAGGAAGGGAATGTAATTTTTCAATTTTCCGGATTTAAAAAGATTTTTGAACCAAAAAGATTTGAGAATGAAATTGTAAAATATTATGATAATGACAGTATTGCCTTTGAGATATTTTCTACTATTTTATGCAATACGCCAAATCAAATTGTAAAAGCGGTTGATTTTTTGTACAAGCATGATGACAGCAGTAAAATAAGTCAATTTGTCCGTCAAATTAATATTCTGATTATTCATGCAGTCGATGTGGCGATTGAAACATTAAAAAAACGCAAAATAAGTTTATTGGAAAGTAAATACCATTCCCTTTATATTCTTGCAGGTCTTATTTTTTCTGAGTACGAAATAGATGTTAATCAATTATTGGTAAAGCATATGGGTTTCAGTGAGGAAATATACCAAACATGTATGGATATTGAGAATCACAAAAAGAAAAAATGGTTTGTGGATGAAAACAGACAGGTAGGATTTTTCAATATTAAGATTGAAGAACTGCTGGGAATGAGGAAGGATACTGTAAGCAGAACCGGACAAAAGAATGATGTGCAAACAGACTGTCGGACAGAAACATTAAAAATAAGAATTGAAGATCAGGTTATCAGTGCAAATACGGTAAAAGAATTCTATAGAAGAATTTTTGAATATTTAGATAAGCATTCAGCTTTGTATGGCAATATTCCTTATGCGACCGGAAGAAAGAGATATCTTATCAGCACATCAAATCATCATATCAATGGAGACTTATTCGTGTCGCCCATCAAGGTTGGAGAATATTATATTGAAACACACAAAAGTAAAAGCGGAGCATTGAGGGATGTATATAAATATATACAGAAAATCGGAGTGGATGTCAGTTATGTTGACGAGTGTTCCTTAAACGCGGATAGCAGTAAGAAGTAACAGTTCAATGGTTTATCTGAACTGTTACTATCAGAAAAATAATGCGTTAAAAGTTACTTTTCACGGAGTGGAGCAAGTGATAAAGCAACAGTTTAGACAAAGTGTTGCTTTTTCTGGATTACCGGACGCCGGAT